>JBKPMI010000302.1:0-4783 GCA_046732075.1 Acidobacteriota bacterium
GCTTTCTTCCATGCCTTGATTATAGCCGCGGTTCACTCTCGTCTCCCGTCTTTGGGCTATTATCGAAACACGCATGGCGACGCGGGTTTTCGCCGCCGGGGCGATCCTTTTTGCCCTGTCCACCTCGGTTTTCGGCCCCCGCGCCGCGGGCTCTGCCGGCTCCGTGAACGGCCGCGTTCTCCTGTTGAAGGGGGGATCGCCGCGGTCCGACGCTTCGAATGCGATCGTCTGGATCGAGGGGCCCCGGGGCGCGGCCGGATCCGGAACGGTCCGCATGGCACAGGAGTCCAAGAGGTTCGTTCCCCGGGTGGCGATCGTCCCCCGCCAGGGAACGGTGGAGTTCCCGAACAACGACCCGGTGTACCACAACGTTTTCTCGGTCTCCGGCTCGAACCGGTTCGACCTCGGCCTCTACCGGAGCGGCGCCTCCAAGAGCCGCTCGTTCGACGAGCCGGGCCTCGTCCGCGTCTACTGCAACATCCACCCCCAGATGGTGGGCTTCCTCATGGTCGTGGATTCGCCGTTCGCCGCCGTCACCGACCGGGACGGCGCGTTCCGGTTCGAGGGGGTCCCCGCGGGGACCTGGACGCTCAAGGCCTGGCACGAGGAGGGCACGGAGGCGAGCGTGCCGATCACCGTCCCTCTCTCCGGCAGCGAGCCGCTCACGATCTCCATCGACACGAGCGCCTTCCGACCCCTGCCGCACAGGAACAAATACGGCAAGGAGTATCCGCCCCCGTCCGGATCGGAAGATGAGCGCTACTGAGAGGCCGACTCCGAGACCGACGACGTTTCCCGGGCCGATCGTCAGCGGCCTGAAGCTTCCGCCGCCGCAGCCTCCCCGCTTCTCGCTCTCCTTCAAGATCTTTTTCGCCGCCGCCCTGCTCATCCTGATCACGGTCGGCGGCGCCATTGCGATCTCCGCGACCCGCGCCCGGGCCATCGCGGACTCCAAGATCGACGAGGACCTGAAGAAGTCGGGCGGCGCCTGGGAGTCGTTCCAGCGCAACCGCTACGAAGAGCTTCACCGCGCGCTCGCGGTCGTCGTCAACAACGCCGGGATCATCTCCGTGATGACCCAGCTCGACCCGGCGACCGCCCGCGACACGTTGAAGGCCGAGCAGGCGTCGAGCGCCCGCGCGAACTTCCTGATCGCCATCGACCAGGCGGGGACGGCGTTCGCGCGCACCGACAAGCCGCTCCCCTACTCCCGGGACATGCGGGACGTTCCCACCGTCGCTTCGGCCCTCCAGGGCGAGGCGGCCGAGGGAATCTGGCTCGTGGACCGCGAGCTCTTTCACGTCGTGGCCGCGCCCGTCCTCGAGGGGGGCAGCCGCACCGTCGGCGCGATCGCGGCGGGATTCCAGATCAACGACGACGTTGCGTCGAGCCTGAAGTCGCTGGTCAACGCGGACGTCGTCTTCCTCGCGGACTCCGCGCGGCTCTCGGAGCCGGCGAAGCCGGTCGTGGCGGCATCCACGCTTCGTGACTCGAGCTCCTCGGTCCTCTCCGCGGTGGTCTCGACGCCGAAGCTCGTTCCGGCAGTGCTGCGCGAGGGCAAGACGATCGGGCCTCTCGCGCTCGACGTCGGCGGCGACACCTATCTCGCCTACTTCCTGCCGGTGCGGTCCTCCGCGGATCAGCTCGTGGGCGCCGCCGTGACGCTCCGGAGCCGGGACCGGGAGCTCGCGCCCTTCCGGCGCATCCAGAACAGCCAGGTGCTCGTGGGTCTGGCCGCGCTCGTGATCGCCTTCATTCTTTCCTTCGTGCTGGCGCGGCGGATCACGGGCCCCGTGGACCGGCTGGTCCGCGCGACCGAGGCGGTCCGGATCGGCGACCTCGACACCGAGGTCCCGGTCGAGTCGGCCGACGAGATCGGCATCCTCGCGCGCTCGTTCCGCGCGATGCTGGAGGAGCTGAAGGAGAAGGCGGCGCTCGAGAAGTACGTGGCCTCGCTGCCGATGTCGGCGACCGGAGAGGAGACGATGCTCGCGCCGCGCACCGGCGGCACCGGGTCTTTGAACGAGCCGCAGATCGGTACCCTGTTCGCCGGGCGCTACGAGATCCAGTCGATTCTCGGAAAGGGCGGCATGGGAATCGTCTACAAGGCGCGCGACCGGGAGCTCGACGACCTCGTCGCGATCAAGACCCTGAGGAGCGAAGTGCTCTCCGCCGACCCCACGCTCCTCGACCGCTTCAAGCAGGAGATCCGCCTGGCCCGCCGCATCACGCATCCGAACGTCCTGCGGACCCACGACCTCGGCGAGTTCAACGGACTCCGTTACCTCTCGATGGAGTTCGTGAAAGGGCTGACGCTGAAGCACCTGCTGGAGTCGGGCGAGATCCTCCCCACCCCCGTGGGACTGCGCATCGCGAAGCAGGTCTGCGCGGGCCTCGCCGCGGCGCACGAGGTCGGCGTGATCCACCGCGACGTCAAGCCCCAGAACATCCTGATCGAGCCGACCGGTGGATTGAAGATCATGGACTTCGGCATCGCGCGGCTGACCGAGGACCGGGGGATGACGGCGACGGGCACGGTCATCGGAACGCCGGACTACATGTCTCCCGAGCAGGCGCGCGGGCTTCCTCTCGACTTCCGCTCCGACATCTATTCGACCGGCGTCGTCCTCTACGAGGTCTTCACGGGCTCGCTGCCATTCGAGGGGGACAGCCCGCTCGCCGTCGTGCTGAAGCACGTCAACGACCTCCCGCCCCTGCCCCAGTCGAAGAATCCGCGCATCGAGCCGAAGATCGCGGTCATCATCATGAAGTGCATGGAGAAGGAGCCGGCGGCGCGCTTCCAGAGCGTGTCGGACCTCTACGAGTCGCTGGCGAAGGTGACGGCGCAGGCCGCGTGAGACGCGCGTTCCTCGTTTCGGTCGCCCTCCTGCTCGGAATGCCGGCCGCGGGCCAGCAATCCGACTATTTCGAAGCGCCGCAGCCCCGGCCGAAGTTCACGTTCCGATGGGAGGCGCTCTTCCGGTACGACTCGATCTATCAGCTGCGGGTCCGCCCGGACATCGAGCGCGGGCGTTTCGAGGTGCGACCCGAGCTCGGGTACGAACCGTCCGACCGGTTCAAGATCGCGGTGCGCGCCCTCGGTAACCTCGGAACCGACGACAACGCCCAGAACGCGCGCAACTTCGACAACTACCGCTCGGACGGCGCGGCTCTCGACCGCTGGTACCTCGAGTGGAAGCCGGGCGGCTGGACCGTTCTCGCCGGGAGATTCGGCCTTCCGCTCGTCTCGAGCGAGATGCTCTGGGACCGCGACATTCAGACGCCCGGCGCTTCCGTGTCGCGGCAGCTCGCGCTCGGCAGCTCGACTCTGACCCTGACCGGGGCCGGTTTCTACGGTCCCCAGCGCGAGCACGATCGGTCGAGGATCGGAGCCGGACAGGTCGTGTGGCGCGGCGGTGACGCGAATCGCTTCGCGGTCGAGGCCGCCGCGAGCTACTGGGGCTTCGACATCGAACACCTGAAATCTCACTATGTCCGGCAGAACGTCCCGGAAGCGTACGCGGGCGGCCAGCGGCCCGAGAGCGGATTCCGCCTCGCCGATCTCCTCCTCCGTTTTCGATTTCTCGCGCTCGCGCTGCCGGTGACGGTCTCCCTCGACGGCATCCACAACTTCGCGGCCGACTCCGGCAACCGGGACGCCTTCGAAGGTGGAGTCGCCGTCGGGTCCGTCGGAACTCCCGGCAAGTGGCGCGCCTTCTACCTCTACCAGTACGTCGAGCGCGACGCGGTCGTCGGCGCGTACAACACGGACGACTGGTGGTTCCACTCGCGCTACCGCGGCCACCGCTTCGGCGTCGCCGTCACCGTGCTGCCACAGGTCTTCGTCCAGGGCGCGGTCGTGTTCCAGCGCAGGCTGGACCTCAAGTCGACGCTGAACCGCATCACGGTCGACCTGGTGAAGATGTTCTAGAGCTGCGTTAAACGTCAAACGTAAAACGTCAAACGAGGCAGAAGGCGGGCAACCCGCGTTTTCCACCTTTTTACGTTTCACGCTTTACGTTTTACGTCCGATAGAATCTCCCTTCCAATGACCCGCTCCATCGTCGCCTGCGTGGAGGACCTCTTCTTCCGGTCCAAGATCGAGGCGACCGGCCGCCACCTGAACGTTCCGGTCCGCTTTGCGGAAACGAAGGACCTCGCCCGCGCCGCGGGCGAGAAGGGCACCGCCGCCGTTCTCCTCGAGCTGTCCACCAATGGAGACTGCTTCGACGCGGTGCGCAAGCTCCGGGGCAACCGCGAAACGAGCGACGTCCCGGTCATCGGGTTCCTCCGGCACACCGACCGGGAGCTCGCGAAGCAGGCCGAGGCCGCGGGCCTGACCCGCGTCCTGCCGCGGAGCGAATTCTCCGAAACGCTGCCGGACCTGGTCATGGACCTGGTTGCGCCCGGGACGAAGCGCGAGATTCAGGAAGAACCCGAACTCCCGGACGAGTAGGCGGGTGGAAAACCGCGGGCCGACCCGGCGCGACCTGATCCGCTCGGCGGCGCTCCTGCCGGCGGTCGCGCAGCTGAAGACGTCCGATCCCCGCCGGACGCCGGCTCCCTCGCTCCCCGTCGTCATCGCCGCGAAGACCTACGTCAAGACGGCGGCGCGCGCATACGAGATCGTGGCCGGCGGCGGCGATCCCATGGACGCCGTCATCGCCGGCATCAACATCGTCGAGGACGACCCCGAGGACGTCACCGTCGGCTACGGCGGCATCCCGAACGAGGAGGGGGTCGTCCAGCTCGATGCGGCGGTGATGGACGGCCGCACGATGAA
>JBKPMI010000303.1:0-7358 GCA_046732075.1 Acidobacteriota bacterium
CGGCGGCTCCGGCGCCGGCGAGGATGACGAAATACGAGATCCAGGCATAGAGAAAGCCGGGCAGCGGACCGAAGGCCCGCCCGATGTACAGGTACATGCCGCCGGGCTCCGGCATCATGGCGCCGAGCTCGGCGTACACGAGACCGCCCGCGACCGACACGAGACCGCCGACCACCCACGCGGCGAGGATCCAGCCGGACGCCGGGAGCGCCCGGGCGATCGCCGCCGGCGTCAGGAAGATTCCGCCTCCCAGGACCATGCCGAGGACGAGAAGGGTCGTGTCCCACATGTTCAATCCCCGCTCGAGGCCGGTGTCGGGCGCGGACCCCTCCGCCGCCGCGGGAATCGGAGTCGCGGGCGCGCTCACGCGACAGCCGGAAGACGCAGGAGGGCGCGGGCCTGGTCCGCGGTCGCCGGCTCCCGGCCGACCTCGCGTGCGATGCGGACGACCCGCTCGACGAATCGCGCATTCGAGTCGGCCAGCTCTCCCTTGCGGTAGTAGATGTTGTCCTCGAAGCCGACGCGGACGTGCCCGCCCATCGCGATCGCGAGGGTCGCCATCGCCGTCTGCCGCCGCCCGATGCCGGCGACGGTCCACGTGCTGCCGGCCGGGATCGAACGGGCGAAGTGGAGCAGGTTCTCCGCGGTGGCTGCGGCGGCGCCGGGGACCCCGAGCACGAAGTCGAAGTGCGCGGGCGCGGTCAGGAGACCCTTCGCGAAGAGGACGTCCGCCGTCGCGAGCATTCCGTCGTCGAAGATCTCGAGCTCCGGGACGATCTCGAACTTCTTCAGGCGGTCCAGGATGGTCCGGATCGTGGGGAGGGAGTTCTCGAAGACCTCGTCTCCGAAGTTGCACGTCCCGAGAGTGAGCGTCGCCATCTCGGGCCGGAGATCCAGCGCCTCGATGCGCTCCTCGACGCCCATCCCGACCGCGCCTCCCGTCGAGAACTGCTGGAGGATCGGGCAGCGGGAACGGATCGCCTCCGAGTAGAGCCGGAAGGTCTCGCGGTCCTGAGTCGGGGTCCCGTCCGGGCGGCGGCCGTGGATGTGCCCGAGCGTGGCGCCTGCGTCGAACGCGCGCCGGTAATCTTCGCCGACCTCTTCGGGGAGGAGGGGCAGGTGCGGCAGCTGCTTCCGGGTGACCTCGGCGCCCACTCCCGCGACCGTGATGACGAGCTCGTCGCTCACGGGCGCTGCCTCTGGCGCTCGAGCGGGACGACGCACGTTCCCGTCGCGCGCGCGACAACGAGCGGCGGATCGATGAGGCGCGCGGACGACGCCGAGTCCGACGCCGCCGGAGCGATCACCTTCCGCGCCTCGAACCGCATCTCCCGCGACGTCTTTCCGACGCGCGTCAGCTCCGCCTCGACTTCCAGATAGTCGCCGGCCCGGACCGGAGAAAGGAACTCGACCGACGAGTAGGCGCGGAACAGTCCTTCGTCGCCGTCATGCCGGATCAGGAGCTCCGTGGCCGCGTCGCCGAACAGCTTCAGAACGAAGGCGCCGTCCACGAGGCCGCCGCCGTAGTGCGCTTGTTCGGCGCCGACCCGCAGGCGCAGAAGCACCGGCGACGTCACTTCGACTGCCCCCGGCGCCGCGAAATCTCCTCGAGAAGAAATCCCGCGACCCGGGAGGCCGTCGTGCCCGGGCCGAAACCGCCGTCGTAACCGAGCTCCTTCGCGAGCGCGTGGTCGACGCGCGCGCCCCCCGCGACGAGCACCAGACGGTCCCGGAGCCTCTCCGCCTCGAGCACGTCGACTAAGTCCGTCAGGTGGCGGACGTGGATCTCGTTCTGCGTCACCGTGGCGGAGACGAGCAGAGCGTCGGCGTTCGAGTCGCGGGCGAGGCGGACGAGCCGGTCGATTGGCACCTGCGCTCCGAGGTTGCGTGCGTCGAAGCCGCGGTAGCGCTCGAGCCCCGGGTCTCCGGCAAACCCCTTCGGGTTGAAGATCGCGTCCAGCCCCACCGTGTGGGCATCCGACTCGAGAGCGCATCCGAGGACGACGAGCTTCACCCCGAACCGCCGCTCGATCTCCGCGTCGATCTCCTCCCGCGTCAGCGGCGGCGCCGCGGCTTCATCCGGGGTCAGACTCGCAAGCTCCACCTCGACGCGGCTCTTCCCGTAAACCACGAAGAACGTGAAGTCCGGCGAGACCGGCTGCGCGAGAGCGACGTACGGCTCGGAGAGACCCATTCCGGCGGCATAGCGCCGCGCGGCTTCGACGGCGAGGGCTCCCGTCTCGACTGGAAGCGTGAATGAGACCTGGACCACGCCGTCGTTCCAGCGGTCGCCGTAGGCGCGGACCCGTCTGCTGCGAGCGGCCGGGTCGCTCATGGTGTCGCGCCCGCCGGGCGGGGAGACGCCGCCCAGGCCTGGCGGCTCAATGCCGCCAGTGCTTCGTCGAACGGGTTCTCGTAGTCGGCCGAGCGGGCGACGACGCCGTCGTACCCGCGCCCCTCCTCCCGGGGCCGCCGCGTCGCCGCGAACACGCTGGACGCCAGCGCCTCGAAGAGCCCGTTTCGGGCGATGCGCTCGAGGAGCTTCTCCGCGCCGGAAAGCACCTCGCGCGCGCGCCGGACGATTCGACCCGCGGGGGCGAACAGGAGCTCCTCCGAGAGATGGCGGGCGTTCGTCCGGATCGTCTTCGCCTGGTCGATCGCGAGCCAGCGGTCGTGGAGGAGCGGCGTGTGGAGCGCCTCGGTCAGCATCCCCAGCAGGTGAATCGACTGGTCCGTGGCAACGGAGGTCAGTGCGAACAGAGCGTTCTGCTGGTAGCCGCGGAAAACGTTTCCGGTCATGTGCTTCGTCGGCGGCATGTATTTCAGCGGCGAGTCGGGAAAGATCTCCCGCGCCATCTGCGCCTGCGCGATCTCGAAGAGCAATCCGTCTTCGAGCGTGGGGTCGATCTCGAACGCGTGCCCGAGCCCGATCTGCCACGATTCCAGGCCGGCGTCGAGCGCCAGGCGTTCGTTGATGAACTGCGAGGCGAGGACCGCCGGCGCCTCTTCGACGGCGTCGGCCGTCGTCAGGTAGTTGTCCTCGCCGGTATTGATCACGACGCCCGCCGCGGCGTTGATCCGCCGCGAGAATCCCTGGTCGACGAGGGTCCGCACCGGGTTGATGTCGCGGAAGAGGATGCCGTAGAGGGCGTCGTTCAACATCATGTCGAGGCGCTCGAACGCTCCCATCGCCGCGATCTCCGGCATGCAGAGTCCCGAGCAGTAGTTGACGAGCCGCACGGAGCGGTCGAGCTCGTCTTCGAGCTCGTCGAGCGCCGACCGCATGATCCGGAAGTTCTCCTGCGTCGCGAACGTGCCGCCGAATCCGGTGGTCGTCGCGCCGAACGGGACGTGGTCGAGCAGCGACTGCGCGGTCGACCGGATCACCGCAATGCACTGCGCGCCGGCCCGGGCGGCGGCCTGCGCCTGGACGACGTCTTCGTGGATGTTCCCGGTCGCGACGATCGCGTAGAGGAGCGGCAGCTCCTCCTCCGGGTGGCGGGCAAAGCGGCGCTCCCGATCGCGCCGGTTCTCGCGGATCCGTGAGAGGCCCCCCTCGACGAACGGCGCCAGCGCCTCGCGCCAGCGGGGATGCTCGTGGATCGACGCGGCTTCCCCGGCGCGGGAGAGGCGGGCGGCGGCCACCGCGATGTCGCGATCCCCCTCCGCGACGGCGCTGCCGAGCCAGACCGCGACGCCGCGTTCGAGCCGTCCGGCTGCTCGAACCGCGTCCACCAGCCGGTTCGGGACCGGCACGTCCTCCGCGTCGACGCCGTCCACCCCGAGCAGTCGCGCGACCGCCCGCTCGGTCGCGACCGTCGTGAACCGGTCCGTCTCGCGGCGGACTCCGTCGGCGACCTCGCGGGCGAGGCTTCGGCAGCGATCGACCGTCTCCGGCGGGAGGCGGAGCTTGGAGAGCATGAGTGCGCTGCCGAGTATAGAAAAAGGGGACAGATCTATTTTTCGCGGCCGAAAATAAATCTGTCCCCATTTCCGAGGTCTGCGACCAGATCGACGACGAGAACTCCCGGAAACGCCGCTGCCGTGGCCTCGAACAGCTCCCCGGCGCGGAGAGGAACCGCACCGGGGGCCGTCGGGTTCGTCGTCACCGCGAGGAGGCGCGACGGCCGGCGCGCCGCGAGCGCGACGCCGTCCCTCCGCAGACGGTCGCGCGCGCCGGTGGAGAGAAAGACCGAGGCGAAATCCTGGACGACGAGCGTCTCTCCCCGAGTCGGCGCGATCGCGTCGAGCGCCGCGTCGGTCAGCGCGCCGGGAACCGTGCGCTCGCGCGCGCCGGAGTCCGGCGCCGGAAGGCGAACGAGATCCGCCGCCGCGAGTGCGCGCGCGAGGATCCGCTCGATGGTTCCGCCGGCGGCCGCGCCGATCGAGAGCACGACGCCGTCCGCGACCCGGCCGCCCGCGAAGGCGCGGCGGCCGAACGCTCCGTCGAGGAGGACGATCCGGGCGCCGGCCCTTTCGAGCGCGGCGCTCGTCCGCGCGAGCTCGTCGGCGGTGGACGGACCGATGACCTCGACCGCCCCGGCCCGTCGGACGCGGCGGACCTCGATCCCCCCGAATCGGGTGTGAAACGGCAGCCGTTCGACGATCTCGGAATCGATCTCCGAGGCCGCGAAACATTCCGCCGCCGAGGCGACGAGTTGCCCGGGCCAGAGATGGAATCTCGGCTTCGGCTCGCCGGTGATCGCGTCGAACTCCTCGCCGTCCCGCCCGGCCGAGGTCGCGCCGGCGACGACCTCCGCGCGAGAGAGCGCCTCGGCCGCGGCGACGAGCGCCGTCGTCTTTCCGACGTTCTTCGCGAGGCCGACGAACGCCGCGCGCCGCACGCCGCGGACTGCGGACGCGAGAGCTTCGGCGGCGTTACCCAACGAGCTCCGTGAACGCCCCCCGCAGCCGGTCGTTCCGGCGGAGAAGGTCGAGCGCGTACTCCGCGTGGCCGGGCACGTAGCCGTTACCGATCACAAGCGTCCCGGGGTGCGCCACGCCCTCCGCGCCGAGCGCCGCCGCCTGAAAGGAGGTCGCCATCCCGAAGAAGAGGACGGTCCCCTCGTCCCGGGCGCACAGGACACTCGCGGTCTCGGTGCCCGGAACGTTTGCGACGTTGACGACCAGGTCGACGCGGCGTCCCCCGTTCGCGGATTCGACGCTGGAGAGAAGAGTCACCGGATCCCGTGCGTCCGCCCGCAGGACCGCGTCCGCAAGCCCGGTGCGGCGCGCCCGTTCGACGGCCGCCTCCGACGCATCCACCGCGAGCAGCCGCCCCGAGCCGATGACCTCCCGCGCCGCGGCGAGAGAGAGAAGTCCCGCCTTGCCGGTTCCGACAACGAGAACGCTCTCCGCTCCCCGCGCGTAGCGGCGGACGAGCGCGGGGGCGCCGCCCACGTCGAAGGCGGCGAGCGCCAGCGACTCCGGCAGATCGTCGGGGAGCCGCGCGAAGAGCGTCCGGGCGAAGAGGATCGCGGTGCCTCGCGCGGCGAGACGCTCCGATCCGGGAACGACCGGGCCGACCTCCTCGAGCGAAAGGGGGGTCAGGGTGAGCGACACCAGCGTGGCGACGGGGTCTCCCGCCGCGAAATTGCGGGCCGCCGGATGGTCCGGACCGATCTCGCGGATCTCGCCCAGGCAGATTCCGCCCGAGTTCGTCGCGGGGTTGTGCATCTTGCCGCGCTCCCGGACGATCCGCGCGACCTGCGCGGGCACGGATTCGCCGGTCGCGGTCGCCCGCTCCGACAGGTCGTGGAACGAGGCCGAGTCGATGTTTAACGCGCGGACCGCGATCGCGATCTCGTTCGATCGGATGCCTGGGTCCGGGTCGAGCCTCCACGCGAGCTGTGGCAGGGACCCGGGCGGCTCGAGCGAGCGGTGCAGCCCGAGCGGATGCGGCGGCTGCGGCAAGGCCGCGATTATTTCATCCGGCGCGGACGGTCGCGGTCCACACCGTCCGGCAGCACCCGCCTTTCGACCGGAACCTTCTCGAACGGCTCGGGCACCGAGGCGGCCACGTACGCGAAGACGGCGACGGCCGCGGTCACGCGGTCGAGTGACGCCGGATCGATCTTGTCCAGGGTGTCGTTCGCGGTGTGGTGCCAGTCGAAGTAGCGCGACGCGTCCTGGCGCACGCTGAAGAGCGGGACGCCCGCGAGCACCAGGCGCGAGATGTCCGCGCCTCCCGCCCCCGTCGTGCTCAGCTCTCGGCCCCCCACGGGCTCGAGCAGCGCCGCGATTTCCTTCACGAGCGGCTCCGCGGATGGGCCCGCGTTCCAGGCGAAGCCGATCGGGGATCCGGCGCCGAGGTCCGACTCGAGCGCGGCGACGTGACGGGGGAGCTCGGCCTCGTGGTCCGCCGCGTACGCCGTGCCGCCGGCGAGGCCGTTCTCCTCGTTGGCCGCGAGGAGCACCCGGATCGTGCGGGCCGGACGCTTCGGGAGCTGGCCGATCAGCCGGGCGGCCTCGACGA
Source organism: Acidobacteriota bacterium (assembly GCA_046732075.1). Lineage (GTDB taxonomy): Bacteria > Acidobacteriota > Thermoanaerobaculia > UBA5066 > Gp7-AA6 > Gp7-AA6. The sequence goes on from JBKPMI010000303.1 coordinate 6,476, forward strand.
CGACGCCGCACCCGGCGCCGTCGTCGATCGCTCCCTCGCCCAGGTCCCACGAGTCGCGGTGCCCGGCGAGCAGGACGATCTCGTCGGGCTTTCCGCGCCCCGGGATGTCCCCGATCACGTTCGCGGTCTCGGAGAGTCCGAGGTCGCGGCAACCGAGCGTGAAGCGGACGCGGACCTTTCCTTCACGGCCGAGCCGCTCGAGAAGGTCCGCGTCCGGATTCGAGACGGCGGCGGCGGGGATCTTCGGCGCGTCGTCCTCGTACCGGAGCGACCCGGTGTGGGGCGTCCGGTTGGAGTCCGTCCCCACCGAACGGATGAGGATCCCGACCGCGCCGAGCGCCGCGGCTTGCGATGCGCCCTTCGCGCGTACCGGCACGGTCTCGCCGTACCCCGCGCCGTCGGACGCCCGCCGCATCCGCCTGTTGAAGAACACGATCTTGCCGCGGACGTCGGCCGCCTTCTTCGCGGCGAGCTCCTCCAGCGACGCGACTTCCAGAACGTCGCCCTCGAGGCCCGCGTCCGGAGTCCCGACGCTCCCACCGAGCGCGGTGAGGAAGATCTTGTGCGGATGCGGTGCGATCACTTCTCCGGTCTCGACGCCGCGCACCCAGTGCGGCGCCATCACCTTTTCGGCGTGAACGTTCGCGAACCCCAGCGACTTCAGGGTCGCGAGTCCCCAGGCGATCGCGGCCTTGTCGCCGGGGGAGCCCGAGAGCCGGGGGCCGGCGGTATCGACGAGCCCGCGCACCCAGTCGATCGCCCGGCTGCCGGCAGCCGCCGATTCCCGCAGGGACTCGGCGACGCGCCGGGTTTCCGCCGGGAGGGCGGGGGCCGCCGTCGCGCCGTGCAGGCGGTCGGCGACCGCCGCGGCGCAGACCAGGGA
>JBKPMI010000304.1:0-2064 GCA_046732075.1 Acidobacteriota bacterium
GTTGAACGCTGCGGCAACGACGTCCTCCTCCGACTTTCCGAAGCGGAGAAGCGCGACGATGCTCCGTTCGAAGTCCGCGCAGTCGATCCAGGAGAATCCGGCTGGATCGAAGTCGAGCTCGTGCAGCGCGGGCTCCATTCCATAGAGGCGGTTCAAGTCCCGGACCCAGCTCTGCAGGCCGGCGTGCGCGGGATCGGACAGGAGACCCCACTGGAGCTCATCGTCGTGGTTCCACTCGCGCCACTGTCCGATCTCTCCCCCCATGAAGAGGAGCTTCTTCCCGGGCTGCGACCACATCCAGGCATAGAGAAGGCGGAGGTTCGCCCGCTTCTGCCAGAGGTCTCCCGGCATCTTCGTCAGGAGCGAGCCCTTCAGGTGCACGACCTCGTCGTGGGAGAGCGGCAGCACGTAGTTCTCGGAAAAGGCGTAGAGCATCCGGAAGGTCAGCTTGTCGTGGTGAAACTTCCGGTGGATCGGGTCGAGCTTCATGTATTCGAGCGTGTCGTGCATCCAGCCCATGTCCCACTTCATCCCGAAGCCGAGTCCCCCGACCCACGCCGGCCGCGTCACCATCGGCCATGCCGTGGACTCCTCGGCCACCGTCTCGGTCCCGACCTGCGCGCGATAGACCTCCTCGTTGAAGCGCCGGAGGAACGTGATCGCGTCGAGGTTCTCCCGGCCGCCGAACGCGTTCGGCTCCCACTCCCCCGCTTTCCGGGAGTAGTCCAGGTAGAGCATCGACGCCACGGCGTCCACGCGGAGACCGTCGGCGTGGTAGACCTCCAGCCAGAAGAGCGCGGAGGAGAACAGGAAACTGCGCACCTCGGGCCGGCCGTAGTTGAAGACGAGGCTTCCCCAGTCCGGCTGGTACGCCTTGCGCGGGTCGGCGTGCTCGTAGACGTGGCTTCCATCGAAGAACACGAGCCCGTGCTCGTCGGACGGAAAGTGCGACGGCACCCAGTCGAGGATCACGCCGATCCCCTGCTGGTGGAGGTGATCGATCAGGAACATCAGGTCCTGCGGCGTGCCGTAGCGGCTGGTCGGAGCGAAGAACCCGGTCGTCTGGTACCCCCAGGACCCGTAGAAGGGGTGCTCCATCACCGGGAGGAGCTCGACGTGGGTGAATCCCAGGTCCTTCGCATACGCCGCGAGCTCGGGGGCGATCCCCCGATACGTCGGCAGTTTCCCTTCGGACCGCCGCCAGGAGCCGAGGTGGACCTCGTAGACCGACTCCGGGCGGACGCGCAATGCGCCGGGCTCACGCCCTTTCATCCACTCCGAGTCGCCCCACTCGTTCGAAAGATCCCAGATGATCGAGCCGGTGTTCGGCGCCACCTCGCGGTAGAAGGCGAACGGGTCGGACTTGTCGACGGTGTAACCGCCGTGACGCGAACGGACGTGATACTTGTAGACCGCTCCCTTCGCCGCCCCCGGCACGAAACCTTCCCACAGTCCGGACGATCCCCGGGGAGACAGCGGATGCGCGTCGCGGTCCCAGGCGTTAAAATCGCCGATCACCGAAACGCGCTCGGCCTCCGGAGCGAACACCGCGAAATTCGTTCCGGGATCACCCCCCGGGGAAGAGTGGGCGCCCAGCTTTTCCCAGAGCCGCGTGTGGGATCCCTCGTTGAAGAGGTGAAGGTCCTCGGGCGTCAAGAGCGAAGCGGTCCGCGGGCTCCGGGAGCGAGCCGGGCGGCCGGGCGAACCGCCGCTCACTCGGTCGGGGAGCGGAGGAGCGATCGGTACGCCTTCAGGTGGCGGATCGCCGCGGCCGGGCGGCCGACGCGTTCACAGACGCCCGCGAGGTTGAAATAGGCGTCGGCATGACCGGGGTCGAGCGCGGTCGCCTTTTCGTAGGCGTCGATCGCATCGAGATCTCTCCCCAGGTCCTCGAGCGCGACTCCCAGGTTGAAAGCGGCGGTCGCGTCCTCCGGGCGCGCGCGCAGCGCCTGCCGGTACTCCTCGGCCGCCGCGGCGGGATTTCCCCGCTCGTGGAGCAGCCGTCCCAGGTTGACGTGCGTGTCCGCCCGGTCCGGGTCGATCGCGAGCGCCGAACGGTAGGCC
>JBKPMI010000305.1:0-12349 GCA_046732075.1 Acidobacteriota bacterium
GCGAAGCCGTTGAAGAAGATGAGCAGGAACGGAACCGCGAGCCAGTAGCGTTCGACGATCGAGAAAAGGAGCACCGCCAGAAAGTATCCGGCCAGCAGAAGCTCGCCGATGAGCGAGAAGTTCGCGGACGCGCGGTACTTCTTGCTCCGCCACTCTCCGGATTCCCCCTCGATCCGATATTTGGGGGTCCGCGTGAACTCCGTCGAGCGCCCGACGAGCGCCTCGAGCACGGCCCGGACGTTGTTCACCGAGAGCCCGATCCCGAGCGACAGGAGGCACGGAACGTATTTCAGCGCGGGTTTCCAGCTCCTCCCGATCTCCCTCTGCGACGACACGTAGAACGCAATGAACGACAGCGTTCCCGCGAAGAAGAGGGGGAAGTCGAGAACCGCGAGCTTTCGCCAGCCGATCTGCTCGCGGATCACGATGGCCGGAAAGATGAGAAGAGCGAGGAGCACCACGAGCAGATAGGAGAGGTTGTTGGTCAGGTGGAAAAAAGCCTCGATCTTGACTTTCCAGGGCAGAGCGCTGCGCAGGATCGCGGGCAGCAGCTTGCGGCCGGTCTGGATGGAACCCTTCGTCCACCGGTGTTGCTGGCTCTTGAAGCCGTTCATGTCCACCGGCAACTCGGCCGGAACCGCGAGATCCTTCCGGTACACGAAATTCCACCCGGCGAGCTGCGCGCGGTAGGAGAGGTCGAGGTCCTCGGTCAGCGTGTCCGACTGCCAGCCTCCCGCGTCCTCCAGGCACGTGCGGCGCCAGATACCAGCCGTGCCGTTGAAGTTGAAGAACCGGCCGGAGCGATTCCGCGCGGTGTGCTCGATGACGAAGTGGCCGTCCAGGAAGATCGACTGGATCCGGGTCAGGAGCGAGAAGTCGCGATTGAGGTGCTCCCACCGCGCCTGGACCATCCCGACGCTCGGATCCGAAAAGTGCGGGAGGCACTCCCGGAGCAGGCCGGGGGTCGGAACGAAGTCGGCGTCGAAGATCAGGAGGAAGTCGCCGCGTGCCCGCGTGAGACCGGCCTGCAGCGCGCCCGCCTTGAACCCGCGGCGATGGTCGCGGGGGACGTGCACAACGTCGAAACCCCGCCGCTGATATTCCGCCGCAACGCGGCGTGCGACGTCCCGCGTGTCGTCGGTCGAGTCGTCCAGGATCTGGATCTCGAGGAGCTCCCGCGGATAGTCGATGGCGGCGACCGACTCGATCAGTCGCTCGACGACGTACACTTCGTTGTAAACGGGGAGCTGAACGGTGACGACCGGGAGGCGCTCCAGGCCGCCGGCCGGCCGGGGGTCATCGTTCCGGTGCCGGTAATAGAGGAGCACCATGAACGCCCGATGGACGCCGTACACCGCCAGAAGCGAGAGGACGGCGTAGTAGGCCACCAAGGTCCCGATCTGGAAGGTGCTCGCCATTTCCTTGCGGTGGAAAGAGGCCCGGCGGTCCGATGGCTTCTCTTCGCGTTGGGGGAGGCGCTCTTCCTGGCGATCGCGTTACTTCCCCACGCAAAGCGAGGCTTGACCGCCTACCTTCTCCTCTTCCTGGCCGGAGCCCTCCTCTCGATTTTCGCGGCGCGAAGTCTATCCGCTTCGGGCCTGCCCTTCCTGCTGCTCTGCGCGGGTGTCTTCCGGCTCACGCTCCTCTTCCGCGCGCCGGATCTTTCCGACGACGTGTACCGATACGTCTGGGACGGAAGAGTCGCGGCGGCCGGGATCTCGCCGTACGCGTTCGCGCCGGACGACCCGCGCGTCGCGGGGATGTTTCCGGAGCTGCGCGCGCGGGTGGCCCACCGGGACCTCCGCAGCGTGTATCCGCCGGTCGCGCAGGCGGTCTTCCGCACTGCAGCCGCGGCGCCCGGGGACGGAGTCCTCGCGATGAAGGCGCTCGTCGCCGCGGGCGACGTCGCCGTCGTGGCACTCCTCTTCGCGAGCGGCGGCGGCGGGGCCGGCTTCGGGGCGGCGCTCTACGCGTTCCACCCGCTCGCGGTCACCGAGAGCGCGGGTCAGGGACACGTGGACTCGCTCGGCGTCGCACTCCTTCTCGCGGCCCTGATTCTCGTGAGCCGCCGCCGTCCCCTGACGGCGGGAGCCGCTTTCGCCGCATCCGTCCTGACGAAGTACGTGCCCCTCGCCGCGGCCCTGCCGCTTGCGCGGCGCGGAGGGTGGCGTCTCGCGGCCGCGGCGATGTTCGTGACGGCAACCATCTGGGGTCTCGCGGCGCGCGGCGGCGTGCCTCCGACCGGTGCGCTCGGCGCGTACGCGACCCGGTGGGAGTTCAACTCCGTCTTCTATCCGGCGGCGTCGAACGCAATCGACGCGGCGCGCCTGCCCCAGCGGGCCAAAGCCTCGTACATCCGGTGGAAGGACGAGCAGAGGCCGCAGCGCCCGTGGATGCAGCGCGTCTTCCCGTACTTCTACACGGGTTTCTTCGCGCGCGTGGCCCTCGCTCTCGTTCTCGCGATCGTGCTCGCCGGAATTGCGGTGAAGATCGGCGAGATGGAAGCGGCGGTCTTCGCCTCGCTGGGAGCGTTCCTCCTGTTTTCGCCGACGCTCCACCCGTGGTACCTCCTCTGGGTTCTTCCGTTCGCGGCGAAGAGGCGGGAGCCCGCCTTCTTCTACCTCGCGAGCGCGGTCCCGCTCTCCTACGGGTTGCTCGAACCGATCCCGGGGTGGACGCCGCTCGCGATCCGCCTCGTCGAGTACGTGCCTTTCGTGCTCCTGCTCGGATGGACTCTCTGGCCCGCTCGCCGGAGCGGCCGGTGACGACGGATCGTCGCCGCTACCGCGCCGTCCTTTCCTACGTTGGAACCGAGTTTCGCGGCTGGCAGATCCAGCGCAACGCGCCGCGGACGGTCCAGGCGGTGCTCGAGACCGCGCTCCGAGAATTCGCGGGCGAGCCGGTCCGCGCCGTCGCCGCGGGCCGGACCGACGCCGGCGTTCATGCGGACGGGCAGGTCGTCCACTTCGACCTGCCGGGCGGGCCGGATCCGGGGGCGGTGCGGGACTCCGTCAACGCGCTCCTGCCGGCGGACGCGCGGCTCCGGGAAGTGCGCGAGGCGGCGGCCGGCTTCCACGCGCGGCGCAACGCCCTGTGGAAGGAGTACGTCTACCGCTGGAGCCGCGCCCCGGTGATCGCGCCGCGCGACGCTCCTTTCGTCGCGCCGATCTCCCGCAAGGCCGAAGCCGCCCGGATGGCCGCGGCCGCGGAGTTCCTCCCGGGCCGCCGCGACTTCGGGGTGTTCGCGGTGAGAAGCCGCGACGACGACCCGGTCCGGACGCTGCACGCGGTCACGATCCGCGAGGAGGGCGCGGAACTCACGGCGACGTTCCGCGGGAACGCGTTCCTGCGCGGGATGGTGCGCTCCATGTGCGGGCTGCTCGCGGACGTCGCGCGCGGCCGCTTCCCTCCCGAGCGGCTGCGGGAGATCCTGGAGACCGGGGACCGGAGGCTTCTGGCTCAGAAGGCACCGGCAAAAGGGCTCACCCTCGCGAGGGTGGAGTACCCCGACGAACGAACTGCCCTAAACTGACTCCGTGATCGACGTCGAGAGCCTGGCCCCGGCCGGGTCGCCGGAGCGGGAGCTGCTGCGGGAGATCGATCTCGCTCGGCTTCCCCGCCATGTCGCGGTGATCATGGACGGCAACGGGCGGTGGGCCCGCCAGCGCGGTTCGCCGCGGGTCGAAGGGCACCGCGCCGGCATCGCGTCGGTCCGCGAGGTCGTGGAGACGTGCGCGCGGCTGGAGCTCGACGCGCTGACGCTCTACGCGTTCTCGGTCGAAAACTGGAAGCGGCCGCGCTTCGAGATCGTGACGCTCATGTCCCTGCTCAAGGAGTACCTGAACAAGGAGCTCGCGAACCTGCTGAAGAACGACATCCGGTTCCGCGTCGTCGGCCGGATGAACGAGCTCGACGCCTCCGTCCAGAAGGAGCTCTCCCGCGGTCTGGCCGCGACGTCCTCGTGCCGGGGGATGACCTTCAACATCGCGTTGAACTACGGCGGGCGGACCGAGATCGTGGACGCCTGCCGGTCGCTGGCGCAGGACGTCGCCGCCGGGCGCCTCACGCCCGAGCAGATCGACGAGGAGACGCTCGGCTCGCGCCTGGGCACCGCCGGACTGCCGGACCCGGACCTGCTGATCCGCACGTCCGGGGAGATGCGCGTCTCGAACTTTCTCCTCTGGCAGATCGCGTACGCCGAGATCTGGGTCACGCCGACGCTCTGGCCCGACTTCCGGAAGCGTCACCTCTTCGAGGCGATCCTGGACTTCCAGAAGCGGGAGCGCCGCTACGGCGGCGTGATCGCAGAAGGACGCTCGGCGGAATCGGCAGACGCGGCCGCCGACGGCCGACGGTAGACGGCAGACGACGCTTGGCTTTGAAACGGGAGCTCGCTGCGGCGATCGCGATCCCGATCGTCTTCGCGGTCCTCTTCCTCGCGCCTGCGGTCGCGTTCAACGGGCTCGTCGCGGCCGTCGCACTCGGCGCGCTGTGGGAGTTCTACCGGCTCGCGGAGAAGACGGGCCTGCCGGTCGCGAAGACGGTCGGCGTCGCGGCGGGAGGTTTGCTCCTCGTCTGGTGGGGGACGTTCTGGGGCAACGTCACGCCCTCCCGGCCGGGCTGGATCACGCTCGGTCTGACAATGGTTGGTTTGCTCGGATTCGTCTTTCTCTCCTCACTCGCGCCGCTGTTCGCAAAGGTCGATCTCCCGAGCGCCCTCGGGGGCGCGAGCGGGACGGTTTTTGGAGTTCTCTCGATCGCGCTTCCGGCGACGGCGATGTGTTACCTCAGATTCGTATCGCCGCGAGCGGTGCTCCTGCTCTTCGTCCTGGTCTGGGGCTGCGACTCGTTCGCCTACTACACCGGCAAGAATTTCGGGCGGCGCAAGATGGCCCGCCGGGTCTCTCCGAACAAGACCTGGGAGGGAACGGTCGGCGGTCTCGTGGGCGGGACGCTCATCGGCCTGGTCGCCGGGACCTGGTGGGTCTACCCGGAACTCGGTCCGCTGCGGGGAGCACTCGCCGGCGCTCTCGCGACGTCCGCCGGACAGCTCGGCGACCTCGTCGAGTCCATGTGGAAACGCGGCGCCGGCGTCAAGGACTCCGGGACCTTCCTGCCGGGTCACGGCGGCTTCTACGACCGGGTGGACTCGCTCCTGTTCGCGGCGCCGGTGCTCGCGTTGTTCGTAGCCGGTAGCCGGTAGCCGGTAGCCGGTAGCCGGTAGCCGGTAGCCGGTAGCCGGTAGCCGAGGAGAGCCTTCGTATAATCGAGAGTTCGTGAAACGAATCAGCGTCTTAGGCTCTACGGGCTCGATCGGCCGCGCGACCCTCGACGTGGTCGCCGCCTTCCCGGATAGGTTCCGCGTCGTCGCGCTCGCGGCCGGCCGCTCGATCGACCGGCTCGCGCCGCAGGTCGCCCGGCACGACCCCGAGTTCGTTTCGGTCGAGCGCGAGGAGGACATCCCGCATCTGCGGTCCCTCCTGCCGCCGGGCTTCCGGGGACGCATTACGGCGGGCCCCGCGGGCCTCGAGGAGGCCGCTTCGCTTCCGGAGGCCGACGTGGTCGTCGCCGCGCTCGTGGGGGCGGTGGGACTTCGCTCGGCGCACGCGGCGGTCGCGGCCGGCAAGCGCCTCGCGCTCGCCAACAAGGAGGCGCTCGTCGTCGCGGGAGAGCTGATCGCGGCGACCGCGCGGGCGACGGGGGCTGAGGTGCTGCCGATCGACTCCGAGCACAGCGCCGTCCATCAGGCGCTGCGCTGCGGAGCGAAGGACGAGGTCCGCCGCATCGTGCTGACCGGCTCGGGCGGACCGTTTCGCGAGCGCGCCCTCGACACCTTCGCGGCCATCACGGTCGAGGAGGCGCTGGCGCACCCGACCTGGAAGATGGGGCCGAAGATCTCGATCGACTCCGCCACCATGATGAACAAGGGGCTCGAGGTCATCGAGGCGCACTTTCTCTTCGGCGTCCCTCCCGCCCGGATCGACGTCGTCCTCCACCCGCAGTCCGTCATCCACTCCTTCGTGGAGTTCGTGGACGGCTCGCTCGTCGCTCAGATCTCGCGCAACGACATGCGGTTCCCGATCCTCTATGCGATTTCCCACCCGGAGCGGCTTCCGAACCCGTTCGGGTCTCTCGACCTGGTCGAGGTCGGCCGGCTCGAGTTCCAGGAGGTCGATCCGCGGCGTTATCCCGCGCTCGGCCTGGCGCGGGAGGCGCTCGAGGCGGGAGGGGGGATGCCGGCCGTCGTCAACGGCGCGAACGAGGTCGCCGTCGAGGCCTTCCTGGAGGGGAAGATTTCCTTCCCGGACATCGTTGCGGTGGTGGCCGAAACGGCCTCCGTCCACGGTCGGGTGCCCGCGCCGGCCACGGTCGAAGAGGCCGAAGAGATCGACCGGTCGGCGAGGCGTTCGGCCAACGAGGTAATGAAACATCGAAGCAGTCGCCCGAAAAGGGCCATGGGAAGCTGACAGCTCGTCTTTATGACCATCATCGGAAACACGCTCGCTCTCCTGTTCGTCCTCTCCGTGCTCGTGGTGCTCCACGAGTTCGGGCACTTCGCCGTCGCGAAGGCGTTCGGCTTCCCCGTCGAGGTCTTCTCGGTCGGGTTCGGCAAGCGCCTCTTCGGCCGCAACTGGCGGGGGACGGACTACCGCGTCTCGGCGATCCCGCTCGGCGGCTACGTCCGCGTCATCGGGCTCGGGCCGGATGAGTCGACGCTCGCCGAGGGGACGTCGACCGAAGCTCCGCCCGTCGGGAAGCGGTGGCAGCGCGCCCTGATCCTCCTGGCCGGGCCGCTCATGAACGTCCTCCTCGCGCTCGTCCTGCACACCGCGGTCTTCGCGATCGGGGTCCGCGTGCCGGCGTACGAGCTCGAAGCGCCGGTCGTCAAGGTCGTGGAGGAGAAGTCGCCCGGAGCCGAGGCCGGGTTCCAGCCGGGCGACCGGATCGTCGCCGTAAACGGGAACGCGACACCGCGCTGGCGCGACGTGCAGTTCGTCTTCGGGATGAACGCCCGCGAGAACCTCCGGGTGGATGTGGAGCGCGGGGGCGAGCACAAGATCCTCGCGGTCGTTCCGAAGCCGAGCACGAAGTACGACCTCGGCTACGTCGGCCTCCTGCCGGACTTCGGCCGGTCGGTTCGCCCGCGGATCGCGATGGTCGTCTCGGGCTCTCCCGCGCAGGCGGCGCAGCTGAAGCCGAGCGACGTGATCCTCAAGGTCGCGGGGAAGGAGATTCGCGGCGCTCCGGAGGAGGTGTTCTCGAGCTTCGTCGCGGCCGTGAACGGCGCGGCGCCGGGTCCTTTCCCGGTCGAGTACTCGCGCGACGGAAAGGTCGCGACGACCGAGGTTCAGCCGCGGCGCGATCCGGACGGCTCGTGGAAGGTCGGCGTCCAGGTCGTCCCCGACCTGCCCGAGGTGCTGGAACGGTTCGCGATCGGCCAGGCCTTCGTCGAGGGCTGGCGCCGCGTCGAGTCGGACTTCCGGATGACGCTGCAGGTGCTCGGGAGGCTCTTCCGCGGCAAGGCGAGCATGCGGTCGATGTCGGGTCCGCTCGACATCGCGAAGTTCTCGGGCGAGGCGGCGCGCACCGGCGCGGTCCCGCTCGTGGCATTGATGGCGGCGATCTCGCTCCAGCTCGGGATCTTCAACCTCGTTCCGATCCCGGTCCTGGACGGCGGTCACCTCTTCCTGATCGCGCTCGAGGGGATCGCCCGGCGCGACTTCTCGTTGAAGGTCAAGGAGCGGATCCTGCAGGTCGGTTTCCTGATGATCCTCGCGCTGATCACGGTCGTTCTCTACAACGACCTCGCGAAGAACCTGCCGGCCAAGTGGTGGCCCTTTTAACCGTCGCGCTCGCTCGCTCGGGATCTGCCGCGCGTCGCGCGTCACCGGCGGTCGGCTCGCGCGGATGCGCGCTCGACCGACCGCCTGATCCCTCGCTCGCTCGCGCTCCCGCGGCGCGAGGCTCCTCCCTCGATTACCTCGGGAGACTCCTCGCGCCGCGACCCGAGGCCGTCGGGAGACTCTTCGCGCCGCGCAAGCGCATAGGATTGTCGCGATGCAGCTCCCGGTAGTAAACGCGGTGCCTGCGGAGGCTGCCGCGAAGCGCACGATCGCGCCGCGGCGCATCACCCGCCGGATCCAGCTCGGCAAGGTGCCGATCGGTGGGGGCGCCCCGATCACGGTCCAGTCCATGACGAAGACCGAGACCGCCGACGTCGAGGCGACGCTCTGGCAGATCCGCGACATGATCATGGCGGGCTGCGAGATCGTGCGCGTCACCGCGAACACGATCGAGGCGGCCGACGTCTTCGACCGGCTGGTTGCGGGCTCCTCCGTGCCGATCATCGCGGACGTCCACTTCGACCACCGCTGCGCGATCCGGGTCATGGAGCGGGGCGTGACGGGCCTGCGGCTGAATCCCGGCAACATCGGCGCGCGCTGGAAGGTCGAAGAGGTCGTGCGGATGGCGGCGGACAAGGGGATTCCGATCCGCATCGGCGTCAACGCCGGATCGCTCGAGAAGGACTTGTTGAAGAAGTACGGAGAGCCGACGCCCGAGGCGATGGTCGAGTCCGCGTTCCGCCACATCGAGATCCTGGAGTCGCTCGCCTTCCACGAGACGAAGGTGTCGCTCAAGGCGTCGAACGCCCCGATGATGGTCGAGGCTTACCGCCTGTTCTCGAAGCGGAGCGACTATCCGCTGCACCTCGGGGTCACCGAGGCGGGCTCGCAGTTCACCGGCACGGTGAAGTCCGCGATGGGCATCGGGATCCTGCTGGCGGAGGGGATCGGCGACACGATCCGGGTTTCCCTCGCCGCGGACCCGGTCGAGGAAGTCCGCGTCGGGCGCGAGATCCTGAAGGGTCTCCACCTCCGCGACGACGGCGTCAACGTCATCGCCTGTCCCACGTGCGGGAGGCTCGAGGTCGACATGCTGCCGATGGTCGAGCGCGTCGAGAAGCACCTCGCGGGGGTGAAGCTGCCGCTGCAGGTCGCGATCATGGGCTGCTCCGTGAACGGGCCGGGCGAGGCGCGCGAGGCCGACATCGGTTTCGCCGCCGGCAAGGACATGGGGATGATCTACAAGAACGGCGAGCCCTACCGGCGCATCGGCGGCCCGAACATGCTGGACGAGTTCATCCGCGAGATCGACCTGCTCGTCGAGGAGCGGAACCGGGCGGCGGCGGAGGCACCGGCGTCCGAGTGATCCCGGCGGCGGAAGCTCCCTCGCCCTCCGGAATCCCCGCAACTCTCCCGACCGACTCCCCGCTGCGGCGCTTTCTCGCGCACCCGCCCCTCTGGATCACGCTCCTCGTCTGCGCCGCGGTTCTCGTGGCGCGACGGCCGGGTCACCTCCGCAACCCGCAGCTCTGGGCGGAGGAAGGGAAGATCTGGTTCGCTGACGCGTACACTCTCGGCCCCGCCGCCCTCCTGCGATCCTTCGGCGGATACCTCAACACGACCCAGCGCGTCGGGGCGGCGCTCGCCCAGTGGGCGGACCCCGCGAGCGTTCCCGCGATCTTCGTGGCGGCCGCGTTCCTCCTGACGCTCTACGTCGCGGCGCGGACGCAATCGGAGCGGTTCCCGCTGCCCCCCCACGTGGGATACGCGCTCGCGGTGGTTCTCATCCCCGACACCTTCGAGGTGCTTCTCTTTCTGAACAACATCGATCGGATCACGGCGGCGGGGCTCGTCCTCGTGCTCATCTCGCGGGACGCGCGCCGCTGGTGGGAGGGCGCGCACGACGGGGCGGCGGCGGTCCTGTTCGGGCTGACCGGGCCGTACTCGATCGTCTTCGCGCCCCTTTTCTGGTGGCGGGCGATCCGGCGCCGGACGCGCGCGAGCGTCGGCGTCGCCGTGCTCGTGAGCGCCTGCGGTCTGGTCCAGGGGACGCTGATCGTCCTCCACGAAAAGGGCAAGCTGGCCGACACGGGTCCCGTCGCGATGGGCTACGGGAACGTGGAGCCGCGGAAGCTGCTGGCGGTTCCGGGGATGCGAATCACGGGCTCGCTCCTCGTCGGCGCGCGCGTGCCCGCGGACTACTCGCTCGCGGCCGAAACCGCGCTCGGGATGGCCGTCCTCGCGGCCGTCGCGTACCTCGCGCTCCGATCGGGCCGCGCGCGGCTCGAGCGCCTCTGGCTGGGGATCGCGTTCGGGCTCGTTCTCGCGAGCGCCCTCTACCGCTGCCGGCTCGTCCTGCCCGACCTCTGCCACGCCGGCTACGGCAGTCGGTACTTCTATTTTCCGCAGCTGATGGTGTTGTGGCTCCTCATCGCCTACGCCGTGGAAGCGCGGCGGTGGAAGTCGTGGGGAGCGACCGCGCTGATGCTCTGGATGCTCGTGGTGAACGTTCCACGGCTGCGGGAATCCGCGCTCCAGGACTTTCGCTGGAAGGAGTACGCCGCGAGGATCCGCGCGGGCGAGGCGGTGGAGATTCCGTTGAACCCCGGCGGCGTCGAGCCGTGGATCCTGCGGCTGCCGGCGCGAAAGCGGTAGAGCTCACCGGGGCAGCGCGACGATCGTGTCGCCGACCTTCTCCCGGACCGGGTAGTTTTCGAGGATCCACGCCCACACGCGCGGGATTCGCGTCGAGTTCCGGATCCCGTCGATCGCGTCGAGCCACGTCCCCGTTTCCAGGAAGACGAACGCGGGCGGCCGCGCGCGGAGTTGACTCAGGATCTCGTCCTGGAACGGCGCCATCGGCGGCACCTCCGCGAAGCGCGTCGGATTCACCCGCCGGAGAAAGAAGTACAGCGCCGCCCGGTTCGTCAGGTCGAGCACCGGTGTGCCCGGCGGCGCGTGCCGATCCGTGAACTCGGTGAGCGTCCGGAGGTTCTCCTCCTCGGTCCGCGGGACGCGGATCCCTCCGCCGCGCGGGACCGTGAGCGGAACCATCCACGAGACGGGCGCCGTCCTCGCCCGGTAGTTCGACGCGTCCCGCAACACCGCCAGAAGGCGCCCCGGACCGTTCATCGCGAAAGCCGCGAGAACCCCGACGAACGCGACGGCGGCGGCGAAGCGGCGGGGGGAGGCGAACCGCGGGCGGAACGCCTCGAAGGCGAGAACGAGGAGGAGAAAGAAGATCGGACCCGCGAGGGCGTTTCCGGTCGAGAGGTGGAAGCGGAAGAGCACGTAGCGAAAGAACGCGAGAGAGGCGAGCGACAGGGCGAGGAGACGCAGCGCCGGGGCGAGCGGCCGGTCGCGCCGTCGCATCGCGAGGACCGCCACCACGGCTCCGGTTCCTCCGAGGATCGGCGCGAGGTAGAAGCGTTTCGCGATCGCGGGGCCCACGGGAACGTTCCCGGCCATGTAGGGGTGGCCCCGGAGCCACTCGCGGACGAGCTCCCAGGGTGCCGGGAAGTGGAGTCCCCAGAGGGTCTCGAAGCGGGTGGGAAGGTCGATGAACGAAACCTTCACGAACTGCCACAGGGCGCCGTGCATCGCGAGAAGCGCGAACCAGGGGAGGAGGACCGCCGCGAGCCCGAGGAGCCAGGAGCGCGGCCGGAAGGGTCCGGGCTCCGGCCTCCGGCGTGACGTCCAGAGGCACACGGCGATCGTCGCCACCTCGGCGGCGAGAACGAACGTCCCGAAATCCAGGGAGTAGAGGAGGCCGAGCCCGGCGAGAGCTCCGGCTGCGAGCGCGCGGGCGCGCGATCTTTCCTCGCCGAGCGCCCACGCGAAGGCGGCCAGGGCGAGGAGCGGCACCACGGGGCGGTCTGCTTCCACGGCGATCGCCATCCCGACGTTGAGCGGAATCGCGAGCGCCGCGAGAAGGGGCCGGCGGCTCGCGGCCGCGGCGACGAGGAAGAGGGCCGGCTGGAAGAAGGCGCCCACGAAGTGCCGCGCCGCGACGGACGCCCGAAGGGTTGCCCCGAAGAGGCGGAAGACGAGGTAGTCGCGCCCTCCGTCCGAAAAGAACCCGTGCATCGGGAACGTGTCGCGGTACGGGACCTTCCCCGCGAGCATGTCCGAGGCCGGACCCAGCCAGTGGCCGTTCTCGAAAAGGTCGATCGAGACTCCGGGCGCGAGCGTCGCGACCCACGTCAGCGCCGCGAAGAGAAGAAAGAGGATCGCGGTCAGCGATCCGTCGAAGCCACCCGTTTGCAGGCGAGCCGGCCGCGCGATCGAGCTCTTCTCCAGCGTTCCTCCTCCCGCGCTCCCGCCCGGGACCGGCGGGTCGACGTCGCTACAATCTTCGCCGGGAAACGAAGAATCTGAAAATCGACGCGTTCGGGCTCTGGCTCGTCTGGGCGGCCGCGACCGCCGCGAGCGTCTGGCTGGCGCGGCGCTTCGTCGCACGCGTCCCGTGGAAGGTGGGCGTCCTCCTCGCCCTCCTGCCCCTCGCC
>JBKPMI010000306.1:0-6314 GCA_046732075.1 Acidobacteriota bacterium
AGGCTCTCCCGGACTTCGAGGGACGGGAGCAGCCCGCGGTGGCCGAGGAATTTCTGCGGACGCGCGTGGAGGGCTGGGCGGACGCCCTGGCAGCAGCCGGAGCGGAGCCCGGCGACTATTCCGTGCGCATCGATGAGCACCAGGGTAAGGCCCATCTGAGCCGGGCCGGAGTCCCGGTTTTCAGCGCCGACCTTTGAACTGAGTCGCGGCGCGAGGAGTCTCCCGAAGTAATCGAGGAGCCTCGCGCCGCGGGAGCTCGAGCGCGGGAGGGGGCAGGCGAGCGGTCGAGCCGAGTCTGGCGAGCCGCTCGCCGGTGCCGGACGCAGCCCCCCGAGCAAGTGAGAGCGACGGGAATTTTAACCATCCAGCGCCGCTTTCCCCGTCTCGATGTCCCCCCGCAAATCGACTGCTTTCGCGCTCGTCGCGCTTCTCCTCGTCGCCTCGGCGCGGGCGGAGAAGATCCGCTCGCACTTCGATTCCGACTCGGCCGGCCGGCCGCCGGGGTTCTTCGACATGTCGGTCTGGGGCACTCCGGGCGAGGCGGAGTGGAAGGTCCTCGCGGACTTCAATCCGCCGTCGACCCCCAACAAGCTCATTCAGACTCTCGCCAGCCGGCCCGCCGGGTCGATCGCGGTGGCGCTCCGCAGGAACTACTCCTTCCAGGACGGCGAGGTCTCCTCCGCGATCCGGAAGGGGGCGGGCCTCGCGGGGATCACCCTGCGCGCCACCGGAGAGAAGGACTTCCTGGTCCTGTTCCTGGACGTCGCGAGCGGCGACGCGCGCCTCTGGTCCTACCGCGCTGGAAAAGCGACAGAGCTCGCGCACGGCAGCGCGGAGATCTCCCAGGAGTGGGGCAAGCTCGCGATTACCGCCACGGGACCCCAGATTTCGGCGCAGTGGAACGACAAGCCGCTTCTGAAGGGGACGGATCCGCACCCCGTGGCCGGTCGCGTCGGGCTCGCCACCATGGGACCGGGCGCGGTTTCCTTCGACGAGTTCGTGTTCGAGGCGGCGCCCCGCCCCTGACACCCGCGTCTCCGCTGCAATATCCTCGCGGCGGAGGTGGACCGGCTCGAAGCGAGCCCGACTCGACGTGCTGAAGACTCTTTCTCTCGCGGGTCTGCTGTTGATGGTGGCCGGCCTGGTCGGTCTCCTCTCTTTGCACGCGTTATTCGCCCACACGGCTGCCGGCATTGCCGTCCAGGCCGCCGCGGTGCTGCTGATGATCTGGGCACGGCTGACTTTCGGGCGCCGCAGCTTTCACGCGAGCGCCGATCCCACGGCGGGCGGGCTCGTGACGACCGGGCCCTACCGGTTCATCCGGCACCCGATCTACACCGCGGCGTGCCTGTTCGGATGGGCGGGCGTGGTCTCCAACTGGTCGACGATCGCGGCGGTGCTCGGGGTGACGATGACCGCCGGAGCGATCGTCCGGATGCTCTGCGAGGAGCGACTGGTGGTCGAGCGTTATCCCGAGTACCGGGAGTACGCGCGGACGACGAGTCGGATGGTGCCCTTCGTCTTCTAGCGGCGTCCGCGCCTTCAAAGGGCGCGACGGCCTCAGGGGGCGACGGAGGTCACGAAACGAAATCGTCCCCCGGAAACCTGGAGGATCACCGCCGGCTTGATCGGGTTGCGGTCGGCGTCCATCGTGATCCGCCCCGTGACCCCCTCGAAGTCGCGCGTGCCGGCGAGAGCGTCGCGAACGCGCTTCCCCTCGGTCGACCCGGCGCGGCGGATCGCGTCGGCCAGGAGACGGACGGCGTCGTAAGAGAGCGCGGCGATCGAGTCCGGGTCGGCCCGGTAGCGCTTGCGGTACGCGTCGACGAATCGCCGGCCGACCGGAGAGGGGTCGTCCACCGAGTAGTGATTGGAGAAGTACGCGCCCTCGACGGCGGCGCCGCCGATCTCGGCGAGCTTCGGCGAGTCCCACCCGTCGGCGCCAAGCAGCGTGGCCGAAAGCCCCAGCGATTTCGCCTGCCGCGCCACCAGGCCGGCGTCCGTGTAGTAGCCCGGGACGAAGAGGACGTCCGGCTGCAGATCACGGATGGCCGTCAGCTGCGCGGAGAAGTCGCTGTCGCCTTCGGTGTATTTCATCTCTCCGACGATCCTGCCGCCCTCCTTCTCGAACCGCTCCCGGAAGGCCGCGGCCAGGCCCACGCTGTAGTCGTTCCGCGCGTCCACGAGGATCGCGGCCTTGCGCGCGTTCAGAGTGCGGTATGCGAACGACGAGAGAACGCCCCCCTGGTACGAGTCGATGAAGCAGACGCGAAAGACGTAGTCGCCCTTCTTCGTCACCTCCACGTTCGTGGACGAGGGCGAAATGATCGGCACGCCGTAGCTCTGCGCGATCGGCGCGGCGGCGAGCGTCCGGGACGAGGCGTTCTCGCCGATCAGCGCGACGACGTGATCGCGGGTGATGAGCTTGGAGACGGCGGACGCCGCTTCCGACGCCTCGTTGCGGTCGTCCTCGACGACGAACTCGATCCGCTTGCCGAGCACGCCGCCGGCCGCGTTCAGCTCGTCGGCGGCGAGCGCCGAGCCGTTCTTTCCGGACAGCGCGAACGTCGCGGTCGGCCCGGTCAGAGCCCCGAAGAAACCGACCTGGATTCCATCGGCGCCGGGCGTCTTCTCGCCGCCGCACGCCGTCAAGAGCACGAGGCCGCCCAGCAGAAAAACGGCGAGCAGGCGCGCGCGGCCGGACACGCGCGGATTATATGGAGCCGGGATTTCCGGCTGATAGGCTACCGACCGAAATGGATCCGTCGAAGACCTACGACGTCGCGATCATCGGATCGGGGCCGGGCGGCTACGTCGCCGCGATCCGCGCGGCGCAGCTCGGCATGTCCGTCCTCATCGTCGAGAAGGACTCGCGCCTGGGCGGCGTCTGCACGTTGCGCGGCTGCATACCGACGAAGGCGCTCCTGCACACCGCCGACGTCCTCGAGGAAGCGCGCCACGGCGCGGACGTCGGCGTCGCCACCCGCGAAGTCCGGCTGGACTTCCCGGCGGCCACCAGGCACAAGGAGAAGATCGTCCGCCAGTCGTCGAACGGCGTCTCGTACCTGATGAAGAAGAACAAGGTGGACGTCGCGACCGGGTTCGGCCGCATCGTCGCGCACGGCAAGGTCTCGGTGGCCTCCGCGGACGGCGCCGAGACCACGTTCTCCGCGAACAACGTCCTCATCGCGACCGGATCCAATCCGCGGTCCCTGCCGGGTATCGAGATCGACCACAAGTCCATCCTGTCGTCCGACTCGATCCTGGAGCTGACCGAGATTCCGAAGTCGCTGCTGGTGATCGGCTCCGGCGCGGTCGGAGTCGAATTCGCGTCCATGTTCGCGCGATTCGGATCGAAGGCCACGGTCGTCGAGATCCTGCCGCGGATCGTGCCGCTCGAGGACGAGGAGGTCTCCCGAGAGCTCGCGGCGTCTTTCAAGCGCCAGGGGATCGCCGTCTACGTGGACACCCGGGTCGAGCGGGTGACGCCGGGCGACTCCGGAGTCGAGGTGCTGGCGCGCTCGACCGGCGGGAAAACCGAGACGTTCCGCGCCGAGAAGATTCTCCTGGCGGTGGGGCGCAAGCCGCTCTCCGAGGGGATCGGGCTGGAGACGCTGGGGGTCGCGACCGACCGCGGCTACATCCGCGTCGATGCGTGGATGCAGACGAACGTCCCGAACGTCTACGCCATCGGCGACGTCGTCCCGACGCCGTGGCTGGCCCACGTGGCGTCGGCCGAGGGAATCGTCGCGGTCGAGCGCATGGCCGGCGCCGAGACCCGGCCGCTCAACTACGACCAGGTCCCGGGCTGCACGTACTGCGCCCCGGAGGTCGCGTCGATCGGGCTGACCGAGGCGGCCGCGCGCGAGCGGGGTTACGACGTCGCCGTCGGGAAGTTCCCGTTTTCGGCGATCGGCAAAGCGCGGATCGTGAACGAAACCGCAGGCTTCCTGAAGATCGTGGCGGAGAGGAAGTACGACGAGGTCCTCGGAGTGCACATCGTCGGCCCGAAGGCGACGGAGCTGATCGCCGAAGCCGGTGCGGCGCTCAAGCTCGAAGCGACGTCACAGGAGCTCGTCCGCACGATCCACGCCCACCCGACGCTTTCGGAAATCATGCGCGAGGCGGCCGAGGCCGTCTCCGGACATTCCATCCACATCTAGCCGGGAGCCGGGAGCCGGGAGCCCAAAGCGCGTCTAGTCGGGACCGCCCGTGGTCCGCGCGGTCGTCCCCGCGTTCGCCGCGCCGACGGCTGCCCGGGCCCGCCCCATGTTCTGGGGCCCGCCGCCACCCTGGGTTCCATCCACCCGCGGTCCCTGCATCGCGAGATTCCCGATGCGCTTCGTCGCGGTCGGGTTCGCGGCCGCCACGGCGGTCGGCGACATCTTCGCGATCTGCTTCACGGTCGACTTGCGCACGCTGATGAGCGTGCCCGTGGGGTACTGGTGGAACACGTAGTTCGTCCCTTTCAGCACCGGCGCATCCTGCGAGACGAGCTTGCCCGAAGGGACGAGGTCGATCTGGTAGAGCTGCGCGGCGGGCGGGGGAACCACCGGCCGGAGTTGCTCCTCGGCCGAAACCAGGAGCCCGCAAGCAAGAAGAGCCGCCGCCGACGTCAGGAGTTTCGCCATGACTGGTCTCCCTATGCACGAAAACCTATCACCCGCTGGCGGGGATTCCGCGTCAGAATTCGAACGGGCGCCGTGTCGGCCGAAAGAGGACACGGGTCGTACACACTCGCGCCCCCGGTTCGGAGGCCGGTTGCTAGTTGGGCACCTTCGGCGGCTCGCCGCTCGGAACGCCGACCGGCGGTTGTCCCGGCCCGGACTGGACGGCGGTGCCCGGCGGATACGCGAACGTCATTCCCTCGCGATAGTCCCCGGCGGAGGCGGGAAACGCGAGGTTCTGTCCGGGGACCTGTCGAGCGTCCCACTCCGGCCGGTAATCCCGCCGGGGGTTCAGGAGGGCGCGGCCGTCGGGCGACTGGCCCGGGGCCATCGAACCGCCGGCTGTCGCCGCGGTCGTACCGCCGCCCCCTTCACCGGTCGGCCCGAGCATGATGAGCGTGCCGGGCCGGACGGTTCGCGCGACCGGTGCGGGGGCCGCGGTGGAAGCGGGAGTGCTCACCACCCGGACGACGTCCGACCGCTTCAGGCTGACGAGGGCGCCGTCCGGGTAGCGCGCGAAAACGATCCGGTTGCCGTGTGGAACGGGGGGCGTACGCGCCAGGAGAGGAGAGCCGCTCGCGAGCTCGACCCGGTAGATCATGGCCGCCGGCGCGACCGGTGCTTGCACGGTCGTCGCGCCGAACAGCGAGGACGCGGCGAGCGCCACCCCGGCAACGAGCAACAGGGAACGCGCCGTCGGCTTCATACCCGGATTCTTGCATGAACCGTTCCGCCCCGAGCAAGTCACGGGGACAGGGCGGAAGCCCTGCACCCGTAACCTTATTGAATCGCTACAAATCGATAGAATGTCTGGCTCTCGAAAATGAGCTCCGAGAACCCCCGTCCTGCGCCCGACCTCGCGGCCCTCCGCATCCGGAGGGAACCGGAGAAGACCGGCCGGCCGAAGGGGCTCCTTTTCGGCGGAGCGCTGCTGGTGGTAGCCATCGGGGTCGGCGCGTATTTTTTCGCGGGAAGGTCCCTGCGGCCCCGCACCGTCGAGGCCGTTACGGCCTCCTTGCTGACCGAGGGCCAGGCGACCACGGTTCTCTCCGCGACCGGCTACGTCGAGGCCGAACGCAAGGCGGACCTGTCCCCGAAAATCACGTCGCGGATCACCGAGCTGAACGTGACGGAGGGGTCCCACGTCCGGACCGGCGAGGTCGTCGCCCGCCTCGATCACACCGACCTCGATGCGCAACTGGCCGAGAAGCAGGCGTCCTGGGTCAACGCGAAAGCCGAGCTCGAGCGGCAGCGGTCGCTCCACGCGCAGGGTCTGTCGCCGAAGGCTTCCCTCGATGCGGCGGTGGCGGCGGAGGCCACCAGCCGGGCGGCCGTGCGGTACGTGCGGGCGCTCCTCGACTACACCGTCATCCGTGCGCCGTTCACGGGCGTGGTCACGGCGAAGCGGGCGTTCGTCGGCGAGGCTGTCTCGCCGTTCGGCTCTTCGCCCTCCGGCGGCGGTTCGGGCGGGGCGATCGTGACGCTCGTCGAGTTCACGTCGCTCTACGTGGGCGCGGACGTCAACGAGGCGAACCTCTCGAAGCTCGGCCCGAAGCAGCCGGCGGAGATCGCGCTCGACGCCGTGCCCGACCGGACGTATCACGGCTACCTGAGGCAGATCGTGCCGGCGGCCGACCGGCAGAAGGC
>JBKPMI010000307.1:0-7188 GCA_046732075.1 Acidobacteriota bacterium
CAGGACCGCATTCCGCTGCCGGACCTGAAACGAAAGTTCCGCGACCTCCTCGAGAGACCGGCGTCCGACGGAGGCTACGGGAAATCTGCGGAGAGCCTGTCGCGCCGGTTTCCCACGCGGATCGGCGTCCAGAGGTTGTCACCCGAGAAACCGTTGACCGGCGGCGGACGCCAGGAGCCCGAGCCGTTCGTCGCCGGCCGGAAGGACACGAACCCGCTGACCGAGATCGAGATGGTGAACAACCGCCCGACTCCGACACGGGTGGAGGACGTGCCCGAGGAGGTGCTCCCGCCGGCGAGCGTCGAGCTCGGTCACGGCGACGTGCTGATCGCGGCGATCACGTCCTGCACGAACACGTCGAACCCGCGCCTCATGATGGGCGCCGCACTGCTCGCGAAGAAGGCGGTCGAGCGCGGCCTCACGGTTCCTCCCTACGTGAAGGCCTCGTTCGCGCCGGGATCGCGGGTCGTGACCGATTACCTGTCGCGAGCCGGACTCCAGTCGTCGCTCGACGAGCTCGGCTTCCACCTCGTCGGGTACGGCTGCACGACGTGCATCGGCAACTCCGGTCCGCTCGATCCGAGGGTCGAGGAGGTCGTCTCGGGTCACGACCTCGTCGCCGCGTCCGTCCTCTCGGGGAACCGGAACTTCGAGGCGCGGATCCAGCAGAGCATCAAGGCCAACTTCCTCATGAGCCCGCCGCTCGTGGTGGCGTTCGCGCTCGCCGGCCGGGTCGACGTCGATTTGACGGCGGACCCGGTCGGGAAGGACTCCGCCGGCCGGCCCGTTTTTCTCCGCGACCTCTGGCCGACCTCCGCCGAGGTGGACGCGGCGGTCCGGTCCGCCGTCAGCCCGGAGTCCTACCACCGCCTCTACGGTCGGGCGGCCGAGGAGAACCCGCTCTGGGACGACATCCCCGCCGGCAGCGGCAAGGTCTACTCGTGGGACGAGGCCTCGACTTACATTCAGGAGCCGCCGTTCTTCGACCGGTTTTCGATGACGCCCGGCGACGTCTGCGACGTCAAGGGAGCGCGCTCTCTCGCGATCTTCGGCGACTCCGTGACCACCGACCACATCAGCCCCGCCGGGGCGATCAAGAAGGAGAGTCCCGCCGGCCGATACCTCCAGGAGCGCGGCGTCGCCCCCGAGGACTTCAACAGCTACGGCTCGCGACGCGGCAACGACCGCGTGATGACCCGCGGCACGTTCGCGAACGTCCGCATTCGGAACCTCATGGTCCCCGGCGAGGAGGGTGGGGTCACGGTCTATCAGCCTCACGGCGAACGGATGCCGATCTACGACGCGGCCGTGAAGTACCAGGCGGCCGGCGTTCCCCTGATCGTTTTCGCGGGACAGGAATACGGCTCCGGGAGCTCGCGCGACTGGGCCGCGAAGGGGACGCGCCTCCTGGGTGTCCGCGCGGTGGTCGCCCAGAGCTTCGAGAGGATCCACCGGTCGAACCTGGTCGGCATGGGGGTCCTTCCGTGTCAGTTCCGGGAGGGGACGACCGCGAAGAGTCTCGGCATCGACGGCTCCGAGACGTTCGACCTCGCCGGGCTCGAGGCCGGCATCCGTCCCCGCGGCGAGGTGCGTCTCACCATCCGTCGCGCGGACGGTTCGTCGCAGGAGGTCGCCCTTCTCGCCCGCATCGACACCCCGATCGAGGTCGACTACTACCGGAATGGGGGAATCCTGCCGTTCGTCCTGCGCCAGCTGGTCGGCTGAGCCTCCCCGCTCCGCTCGCTATACTCGAAACCTTGGACAGAACTCCGGCCGGCACGCCCTCTGCGAAACGATTCCTGGACGCCTGTTTCGGGCGCCCGGTGGATCGCCCGCCCGCGTGGATGATGCGGCAGGCGGGCCGCTACCTTCCGGAGTACCGCGAGGTGCGCCGCAAGGCTTCCTTCCTCGACCTCTGCCGCAACCCCGACCTGGCGTCGGAGGTCTCGCTCCAGCCGTTCCGGCGCTTCTCTCCGGATGGCGTGATCTTCTTTTCCGACATCCTGGTTCCAGTCCAGGCGATGGGCGTCCGGGTGGAGTTCGGGAAGGAAGGCCCGAAGATCCCGCGGCCGGTGCGGACCGGAGACGACGTCATGCGGCTCCGCCGATTCGACCCGGCCGCCGATCTCCGGTTCACGGGCGACATCCTGAAGCGCCTGCGCGCCGAGGTCGGAGACTCCGCGGCGGTCATCGGGTTCACCGGGGCGCCGTGGACGCTCGCGAGCTACCTGATCGAAGGCGGCTCGTCGAAATCGTTCGCTCCGATCAAGCAGATGATGGGCCTGGGCCAGCGGACGCTCGAAGGGCTCCTCAACCTGCTCGCGGACGTCGTCGGCGACGTTCTCTCGTACCAGATCGAGTCGGGAGCGCAGGCCGTCCAGGTCTTCGACACGTGGGCGGGCGAGCTCGCGAAGGAGGACTACCTCCGCTGGGCGCTTCCGGCCGTGACGCGCGCGATCTCCGGGATCCGGCGGGACGGACAGCCCGTCATCCTCTACGTCAACGGCGCTTCGCACCTGCTGGAAGCGATGAACGAGTCGGGCGCCGACGTACTGTCGATCGACTGGAGGCTCTCCCTCTCGGAGGCCCGCCACCGACTGCCGCACCGGCCCCTCCAGGGAAACCTGGACCCCGGAGTCCTCCTCGGCGGCACTCCGGACGTCCGCCGGCGCGTGCGGGCCATGCTCGCGGAAACCGGGGGGATCGCGCACGTGGTGAACCTGGGGCACGGAGTGCTGCCGCAGACTCCGATCGAATCGGTCGAGGCCTTCTTCGAAGCGGTGCGTGAGGCCGGCGTCGCGGAACCCGCGGAGCCCGCGGAGGCGCCGGCGTGACCGAGAAGCTCCCGGTGGCGGACGTCTCGATCGAGCTGCTCCACCGCTACAACGTTCCGGGGCCGCGGTACACGTCGTATCCGACCGCGCCGGTGTGGCGCGAGGACTTCTCCCCGAGCGACTACGAAAAAACCCTCCAGGAGTCGGCGCGGGAGGGCGCGGACGCCGCGCCGCTCTCCGTGTACGTTCACCTTCCCTTCTGCGAGACCCTCTGCTTCTTCTGTGCGTGCACGGTCATCATCACGGGCAACCACTCGGTCGAAGAGCCGTATCTCGCGCTCGTCGAGCGTGAGATCGACTGGGTCGCCGAACGCGCCGGGGCGAAAGAGCGACAGCTCATCCAGCTCCACTGGGGCGGCGGCACTCCGACCTATCTTTCGCCCGAGCACGTCTCCCGCCTCGCCGAGAAACTGCGACGGTCCTTCCGATTCGCGCCGGACGCCGAGGTCGGAGTGGAGGTGGATCCCCGCGTCACGACGCCGGCGCACCTCGAGGCGCTTTCCCGGGCCGGCTTCAACCGGCTCTCCATGGGCGTCCAGGATTTCGATCCCGACGTCCAGAAGGCGATCAACCGGATCCAGCCCTTCGAGAAGACGCGCGACCTCGTGCGGACCGCCCGGGGCATGGGTTTCGACAGCGTCAACGTCGACCTCATCTTCGGGCTGCCCCTCCAGACTCCCGAATCGTTCCGTACGACCATCGAGCGCATCCTCGAGATCGCGCCGGACCGGCTGGCCGTGTACTCCTACGCGAACGTCCCGTGGATGAAGAAGCACCAGAAGCTCCTCGAAGCGAGGCTGCCCGGGGAACGCGGGAAGTTCGAGATCTTCCGGACGGCCCTTCAGCTCTTCGCCGAAGCGGGATACGAGTACATCGGCATGGACCACTTCGCGCGGCCCGATGACGAGCTCGCGCGCGCCCGGCGCGACCGGACTCTCTACCGCAACTTCCAGGGCTACACGACCAAGGCGGGCACGGACCTGGTCGGCATCGGGGTCTCGGCGATCGGTGCGATCGGCGACTCCTTCGTCCAGAACCGGCGCGAGCTCGCCCGCTACCGGGAGGCGATCGGGGCGGACGGGGCCGCGACGTTCCGCGGGTTCCGCCTCTCGTTCGACGACCGGGTGCGACGCCTGGTCATCGGAAACCTGCTCTGCCACGGCGTGGTCGTCTTCCGGGAGATCGAGCAGGAGTTCGGGATCGACTTCCGCGAGTATTTCGCGACGGCTCTCGACGCCCTCGCGGGGTGCGTTGCGGACGGTCTCGTGGACGTCTCGGACTCCGAAATCCGGGCCACCCCGCTCGGCCGGATTTTCCTCCGGAACCTCGCGATGCCGTTCGACGCGTACCTTCCGGCGCAGTTGGAGAAACCCGTCTTTTCCCGGACGCTGTAGCGCGCGTGACCGATCGCGCGATTCTTTTCCTGCAACTCGGTGGGCCGGAGACTCTGAAGGACGTTCCTTCCTTTCTCTACCGGCTCTTCTCGGATCCGGACGTCATCCGGGTTCGGCCCGCCATCCTTCGCAAGGCGATCGCGGCCTCCATCGCCTTAGCGCGGAAGGGCGCATCGCGAAAGCTCTACGCGTCGATCGGCGGCGGCTCCCCGATCCGGCGGTGGACCGAGAACCAGGCCGTCGGCGTGGAAGGAATCCTCCGGAGCCGGGGCAAGGATGTCCTCGTCCGGGCGGCGATGAACTGCTCCGCCCCTTTCGTCGAGGACGTCGTGGCGGACCTCGCCCGCTCCGGCGTGCGGAAGTTCCTGGCGTTCCCGCTCTATCCCCACTACTCGTTGACCACGACGAAGGGGGCTCTCGAGAGGTCCCGCGAGGCGGTAGCGCGGTTCGCCCGCGGCGCGGAGCTCGACGAATTGGGCTCGTGGCCGACGGACCCGGGCTTCGTCGCGGCGCACGCGGAGATCATCCGGGAGGGGATCCGGAGTTTTCCGGACCCGCGGCCGGAGAGCGTGCACCTGCTCTACTCCGCGCACTCGATCCCGAAGAAGCTCGTCACGCGCGAGGGCGACCCCTATCCCGCGGAGGTCGAGGCGTCGATCGCCGCAATCAACAAAGCGCTCGGCGGAGCGTCACCCTGGTCTCTCGCGTACCAGTCGAAGCTCGGCCCGGTCGAGTGGCTGGGGCCGCCGACGCTGGACGAGATCGGCCGGCTGGGCCGCGCCGGAAAGCGCCAGGTCCTCGCGATCCCGATCGCGTTCGTCAGCGATCACGTCGAAACGCTGTACGAGATCGATCAGCTCTTCGGGGAAGAGGCGCGGAAGGCCGGAATCCCGGAGTTCCGGCGCACGCCCGGCTTGAACGACCACCCCACTTTTCTCGACGCGCTCGCGGAGCTGGCCCTCTCCCGCGAGACGTTCTGGCAATGACGACCGCCGTGGTCGGGGCGGGCCTGTCCGGGCTCGTGCGGGCGAGGTCCCTCGCGCAGCACGGGGACGACGTCGTTCTCCTCGAGGAATCTCCGCGCGCCGGCGGTGTCGTCCGCACGGAACAGCGCGACGGTTTCCTGCTGGAGCTCGGACCCAACACGGTGCGCCCCACGGCGGAGCTCTGGAGCCTGGTCGAAGACCTCGGTCTCGAAACCGAAGCCCTCCTCGCCGACCCGCGCCTCCCTCGCTACGTGGACTTCGCCGGTCGGCTGCACGCGCTGCCGGCCTCCCCCGGCGCCTTGTTCTCGACACGCCTCCTCTCGGGGCGGGGCAAGCGCCGCCTCTTCGCGGAGCCGTTCGTTCCGAAGGGGGACCCCTCGCGCGAGTCGGTGCGCGACTTCTTCACGCGCCGGCTGGGTCCCGAGGTCGCGGACAGGCTGGTGGAGCCCTTCGTCGCGGGCATCTGGGCGGGCCGGTCGGACCGTCTGTCCGTCGCCGACGCGTTCCCGCTGCTCGCACGGTGGGAGTCCGAAAGCGGCGGCCTGACCCGGGGCGCGATCGCGGCCCTGCGAAATCGCCGCCGGGGCGGCCCGCGCGCAAAGCGGGGACTGCTCTCGTTCCGGGAGGGTCTCGAGACCCTGCCGCGGCGCCTGCTCGCGGAGCTCGGCGACCGCGTGCGTCTGGGGACGCGCGTCGAGTCGATCCGTCGGGAGAACGACCGCTGGGTTCTCGCGACGGCCGGCGACGAGCTCACGGTCGATCGGGTCTGCCTGGCCACGCCCGCCCGCGATGCCGCGCGGCTCGTGGGGACGCTCGACGCCGACGCTTCCGCCGCCCTCTCGACGATTCCGCAACCGCCGCTCATCGTCCTGCACCTTTCCGTCCCGCCGAAGGCCGGGCTGCGGGGATTCGGACACCTCGTCGTGCCTCAGCCCGAGCGGCGGATCCTGGGCGCGATCTGGTCATCGTCGCTCTTTCCGGGACGGGCGCCCGCGGGAAAGACCCTGTTGACCGTCTTCCTGGCCGGCTCGCGCGATCCGGCAGCCTTCGACCTGTCGGACGAGGAGCTCCTCGCGGCCGCGTCCCGCGACCTCGCGGCGGCGCTCGGGATCGGAACCGACGTCGAACTCGTCCGGGTCACACGCTACGTCCGGGCGATCCCGCAATACGACCTCGACCACCGCGGTCGGATGGAAACCCTTCTCCACGCCGAGGGACGTCTCCCCGGTCTCACGTTTCTCGGCAACTATCGCGGTGGAGTCTCGGTCGGAGACGTCGTCCGGTCGGCGACCCTCCCCTGACGAGAGCGTCCCCTTCCGAGGACGATCGCCGGCGCCCGACTGCCGAAATCCCTCGGAAAACGATTCTTTCGGAAGTGGTCCGCCAATTGCGTCTCTCCCGGCCGGAGGTTATGAACATGAAGACTCAAAGAACTCGCCGGGCCGGTTTCCTGGCTCTGGCGATCGCCGTGACGGGACTTGTCGCAGTAGCGCCCTCGGCGAGCGCCCAGTATTCGAACCCGCAATATCCGAACGGCCGAGGCGGGTATCGGCGCCGGATGGCCCCGCAGTCCTACGAGCGGCTGCGGCAGTTGGCGCACGATCTCGGGGAAACGGCGGAGCACGCCGCGCAGCAGGCCCGGGTTCAGCAGGGTCCCTACTGGGGCTTCCGGCGTGACTCCAAGTTTCTCGCCTCGATCCAGAACTTTGCGAACCGCGCGCAGTCCTTTCACGAACGGATGGACACGTATCAGACGCGGCCCTGGAATGTCGACGACGAGCTCGTTCAGCTGACGCAGGACGCCCGCAATGTGCAGTATCGCCTGCGGCGCGCGCGCTTCGTGAATCGTCGCACCGTGTCGGAGTGGAACCAGGTGATCAATCTCCTCAACCAGATGACGACCGAGTACCAGGCGGGCATCGGCTACCGCAACCGGCGCGGCAACGGCGACTACCGGACGACCGATCCGTATCC
>JBKPMI010000308.1:0-3562 GCA_046732075.1 Acidobacteriota bacterium
TCCGGCTCGGGTCCTCCCAGAACGGGTAGAAGCAGTACCACTGCTCGGGGTTGGCCGAGACGTATCGCTCCAGGATCGCGACGTATCTCCGGAGGTTCTCCGCCAGCGCCTCTTCCCGGCTGCCGTCCCGCACGATCTCGAGCGGCTCCTCCACGATCGCGCGGTAGCGGCCGTCCGGGACCCGAACGATGAACGCGGGCAGCACCGTCGCCGACGTGGACATCGCCATCAGGAGCGGCCCGCGCGGGAAGTACGCCTCCTTCCCGAAGAACGGCACCGCGATCCCGGTGTTGTTGAAGTCGCGGTCCCCCTGCATTGCCACGATCGCGTTCTCTTTCAGGGCGCGCAGCACCGTCAGCGTCGGCGCGAAACTCTGGTCCACGCGGATCTCGGTGATGCCGGCCCGCGCGTGCAGCTGACGGCGCGAACGCTCGACCGCCGGGAAGATGTCGGGGACCAGGACCACGTGGATCGGCTGCTTCATCTCGGCGAGCATCAATCCCCCGACCTCCCAGTTGCCGAGGTGCGCGGTCAGGAGCAGCACGCCGTTCCCCTTCGCGCGGCCGTCGACGATCCTCGAGTAGCCGATGACGCTCTCGACCAGGCGCGCCGCTTCTTCCGGCGGCCGGGTGGCGAAGTGGAGGAAGTCGATCCAGGCCGTGAAGTGGGCGTCGAGGAGGTCCTCCGCGGCCTTCCGGACCTCCGGGGAGTCGTCCGGCCGTCCCAGGATCACGGAAAGGTTCGCGTGCAGCGCCCGCAGGTACTTCGGGCGCATCTTCATGTAGCGGATCGTGGTCTGGCGGGAAATCCCTCGCAGCAGCCGGCGCGGCAGGCGGCGCGCGAAAGCCAGCGCCAGGGGGAACCAGACGTGGGAAGTGGCCGAGGCGAGCGCCCGCACGAGACGGTTGCGGCTCGCCATCTTCTCCTGCATGCCCGAATCGTAGCGGTCGCGCTACGATCGCGTCCATGAAGGCCCGCGCGACCCTCCGGATCCTGACGGCCATCGCGGGTCTCGCCGCGGTCGTCCTCGGCTTCGCGTCGTTCCTGACGTTCCGGAGCGCGCTCTCCGCACGGCTGGATCACGCGGCGTCGCTCGAGGCCGCAGCCGTCCGGCCCGCCGCGGCGGCGCGACTCGCGTCCGAGCTGGCGGCGCATCGCCTCGCGCTCGTCTCGGAGAGCGAGTCGCGAGCGGTGTCCGGCGCGTTCCGGCAGAACGCCGGGGGCGCGGCGCTCGACGCCTACCGGAAGGCCCAGGGCAACGCGGCGCTCGCGGAGGAGGCGCGCAAGGCGCTCGCGGCCGAGAAGACTCCCGAACCCGTCGGGGACGTCGCGTTCCTGCGCGCGATCCGGGGCCTGCGCGCCGAGGCCGCGGAGGTTCCTTCCCCCGCGCGGCCGGAGCCGCCGCCCTCCGCGGGGCGGGCGGGGCTGCTCCTCGCCGTCGCGGCGGGATGCGCCGGACTGGCGGTCCTTCTCGCTCACGCCGCCGGGAGCTCGCGGCCGGCCTCGGCGTGAGAGCGCGCTCCGCCGTCCTCCTCCTCCCGTACGCCGTCTTTCTCCTTCTCGCGGCGATTTCCTGGAACCGGTGGATCGAGCCTTTCGTCGACACCGGGCGGGAGCTCCTGGTCCCGGCGCGCGTGGCGGGGGGAGAAAAGCTCTATCGGGACGTGCGCTTCTACTACGGCCCCCTCGCGCCGTACCTCGCAGCGGGAGTGGACCTCGTCGCCGGGCGCTCCTTCGCGGCCCGCATCGCTTTCGCCGCGATCGTGGCGCTTCTTCACCTCGAGGCGCTGCGGCGGCTCGCGCGGCGGATCCTCCCCGAGGGGCTCGCGGCGCTCGCGGTCGCGACGGTCGTCGCGGTCTGCTTCTTCCTTCGGCCGGGGGGGTGCCACCTCTTTCCCTACAGCCTCGACACGTCTCTCGCCGTGACCGGCGCCACCTGGGCGCTGATCCTGGGGGCATCGGGAGGGTCTCCCCGGCGCGACCTCTTCGCGGCGCTCGGCATCCTCGTCGCGCTCCTCTCCCGGCCCGAGATGGGGATGGCGGTCATCGGGGCGCTCGCGGTCGAACGTCTCTTCGGAGCGGACCGCGCGGCGAAGCGGCGCCTGGCCGGGCTCGCGGGCGTTCCGCTGCTGACCTCGGTCGCGATCTACGCCGCCGTCTCCGCCGGAACTCCCCTCCCGATCCTGAAGAAGGAGGGGTGGCTGACGTTTCTCTTCCTGCCGCCCGAGTTCAAGAACGTCTACACGTCGTTCTCCGGAGTCGACCGGCCGGCGCTGCGGCTGGCGGAGCTGGGTCTTGCCGCCATTGCTCTTCTCTTCGTCGGGATCTGGCTGCTCCTGGCGGCGCTCGCCTCGGCCCGGGCCGCGCGGACTTCGCCCACTGCTGCGCGCGCGATCGAAATCATCACCGTCGCCGCCCTCATTGCCGCGGCGTTCCTGGCTCTGCGGCCGCCTGCCGGGCTCGCGGGGGCGGCCCTCCTCCTTCCGCCGCTCGCGCGCGTCGTTCCGCCGGTGCTCTTCGCCGCGGCGCTCGCCGGACTTTTCGCCCGGCTGCGCGACCGGACGCGCGCCACGGCGCTCCCCGGAATCCCGGACAGCGTGCTCCTGCTCGCGCTCTTCTTCGCGGCGCGTCTCTTCCTCGCGGCGGGATACGTCGGGCCGTACAACGGCTTCTACCTCCCGCTCCCGCTCCTTCTCACGATCGCGCTCCTCGCCGGCGCCGCGGCCCGTCTCCCCGGGCGGATCGACGCCACCCCGAAACCTCTTGCACTCCCCCGCCTCATCGCCGCGGCGATCGCCGTCTTCCTCGCCGCGCGCGTCGGCGCGCTCGCGCTCCTCTACCGGAGTCCCGCCTGGTCCCGGGTCCCGACGCCCGCCGGCGCGCTCTTCGTGCCGGAGCCGGTCGCCGGGGCGACGCGCGAGACGCTCGCGGACCTTTCGAGGCGGGTGCCCGCGGGCGCCGGGATCGCCGGTTACCCCGAGGTCGGCTTCTTCAACTGGGTCCTGGACCGGCCGAACCCGCTCGCGCAGGACCAGTTCTTCCCGGGCCACCTGGACGCGGAGGCGGAGGCCGAGGCGATCGAGCGCCTGCGCCGCACACCCCCGGCCGCGATCGTCGTGGCCAACGTCCTGACCGTCGGCCACGGGCGTCTCGCCCTGGGAAGGGACTACCTGACCGAACTCGACGCCTTCGTGCGGGAGAACTTCCCGCAGGCCGCGGCGTTCGGACCGGGGGCGCGGCCCGACGCGCGGATCGGAGACCCGGGTTTCTTCATCGAGGTGCGGGCGCCGTGAGGCTCGACCTCGCGGTGGCGCAGCGGTTCGGGCTCTCGCGCCGGGCGGCACGGGACGCCGTTCGGGCCGGCCGCGTCGAGACCGCCGGCTCCGTCGCGGACGAGCCGGGTCTCGACGTCGCGCCCGACGCGGAGCTGCGGTACGACCCGAACCGCCCGGCCCGGCACACCGTCCGCACGCGGCTCACCGTCCTCGTCGAGGACCCGCTCTTCCTGATCGTCGACAAGCCCGCCGGCCTGCTGACGGTCCAGACCGCCGAGCACGAGGAC
>JBKPMI010000309.1:0-4653 GCA_046732075.1 Acidobacteriota bacterium
GAACTCGCCGCCGGTCGGCGCCGAGTTCGCGAGGCTCAACTCGGCCAGGGCAAAGTTCGGGTCGAGCTGGACCGCCTTCTGGAAGTGCGCGATCGAGTCGGTGATGACGAGATTGTCCACCAGGTCCCGGCCCTGCAGGTACTCGGCTTTCGCGTCGGCGGACGCGGTCGTCACCGGGATCTTGCCGCCGTCGGCTGGAGCGGCCGGGGCGGCCGGAGCCGCCGCCGCGTCCGCGGCCGGCGCGGGAGCCTCTTTCTTCGCGCAGCCGACGGTCGCGGACCCGATTGCGAGAGCCAGGATGGAAAGGAGAACGAAGAATCGATTCGAACGCATGGTGCCTCCTTACGCAAATCGAAGAAGAACCGGGATGCTATCGGAAGGAGCATACGGAGCGCCGTCTGTTTGGATTTGAGAGACTGGCGGGGAAATCGTCTGGAAGGAGATGCTCCGTGAAATGGGTGACGCGCCGACGCATTCACGTGAACCGGACCGCGACAGGATGGCTCATCCGCCGGTTCCTCGATCCAATTGCCGAGATCGTGTTCGTGGAACCGGATGAAGTCGCGGGCTTGCAGGACCGCGAGAGCGCGGTCGGCTTCGACGCGCCCGGCGCGAAATACCCGCACAAAGACGAGGCGGGACGCTGCTCGTTCGAGCAGCTCGTCGCGCAGCGCCGGCCGAACGACGCGGCGCTCGTGCGGATGTCCGAAATCGTCCATGGCGCCGACTTCCCGGACGAGATCGAAACGACCCCGGAGTCCGCCGGACTCTGGGCGATCAGCCAGGGATTCACGGACGTCGGCAAGGACGACGACGAGATCCTGGAGCGCGCGTCGTTCCTCTACGACTCGCTCTACGCTCACCTGCAGAAGCAGGAGACGGAAGACGGAGGACGGAAGACGGACTAGCGCGGTCGGACGGGGTTCTTCAGATCCTCCGGGTCGAGCGTCGCCGCCTCCCCGACGTCGACCGATTTCGTCTCGTCGCGTGCGGCCGGTTCTCCCGGATCTTCCGCGATCCGCTTCGACAGCGCCTCGACGAATCCGGGCTTCGCCGTTTCGGCGACCATCTCTGCAGCCCGGGACGCGAAGTCGCCGGGAACCCAGAGTCGCGCCTTCCAGTCCTCGGGAGAGGAGAGCTCCGGCGCCGAGTCGTCCTCGAGGAGGGAGAGCGCGGTTCCCGCTTCCACGACATAGGGAACCCGCGCGCCCTCGAGCTGCTCGACGAGGACGGCCAGCCGGTCGGGATCCTGGGTCGTCAGGATGATCGAGAGGCGCGCCGGCGTCTCATCCGGTAGCTCGGGAACGAGGGCGACGTCGCAGTCCGGGCAGAAAGAGATTCCGTCGCGGAACTCGTCCCGGCAGCTCGGGCAGAACATTCTCCGGGATCCTAATGCCGGGCTGGGCGGCCGATCTGCGGATTCAGAACCGGCGCGGGTCTTGCAGTTTTCCGGGCCGGGACACTTATCACCGAGACGCAGGAGGAGACCCATGGCAATCGAGACGGCGACGAGGACCCGCGAGATCCGGCGCGAAGACTGGAGTCACTTCTTCGACGAATTCAGCCGACGGCACGACGGCTGGCTCGTGACGAGCGAGCTCCTCGATCCGAAGCTCGGCGATCAGGTCGAGGTCGAAAACCAGGCGTTCCGCGGGATCGTCGCGGAGATCCGGCGCGATCCCAAAGTCATCGAGATCTTCACGGAGAACCGGGAGAAGGAAAGCACCACGAACGTGATCGAGGAGCCGACCCGGGTCTGGATCGACGAGTCCGGGGATGACGCGGACGCGGCCCTGGAGATCGAAGCGAAGGACGGGACGAAGACCCTGCTCCGCCTTCGCTCTGCCGCCCGTTCCGGCTAGCCCGAGAACCGGAACCGGGTCCCACGGCCGGAGGCGAGCGCCTTCTCGTACACGGCAACCGCGGCGGCCACGTCCTGCAGCGCGGTGCCGGTGCTGTCGAAGACCGTGACCTCCGCCGCGCTCTCGCGGCCGGGTTTGCGCCCGTCGACCACGTCGGCGAGCTCGCCGTGAACGTCCGAGGGCATCACGAGCCCCGCGGCGACGGCGTGGTGGAGGTCGCCGATCGCGACGCACTGCTCGAGCGAGTCCGCGACGACCTTCGCGCGCGCGAGGATGCGCGGGTCGAGCTCCTGCTTCTCGGCGCTGTCGGCGCCCACCGCCGCGAGGAACGTGCCGTCGCGGACGTCGTCGTTCCAGACGAGCGGCTGGCGTGACGGCGTGCAGGTCACGCACGCGTCGCTCGAGCGGACCGCCGCCGCGAGATTTGTCACGGCCTCGACCGGGATCGCGAGGTCGCGGCTCCGCTCGTCCGCGAACCGGAGCGCGCGGTCGGGATCCGCGTCGAAGACGAAAACTCTTTCGAGCGGCAGGACCGTCATCAACGCCGCGAGCTGCACGCGGCCCTGTTCCCCGCAGCCCGCGACCGTGACGGTCCGCGAGTCCGGGCGGGCGAGCCGCCTGGCGGCGACGGCGGTCGCCGCGCCGGTGCGGAGGATCGTGATCTCGATCGAGTCGAGGATAGCGACCGGAATGCCGCTCGCCGCGTCGAAGAGAAGAACGATCCCCTGGATCGTGGGGAGGCCGAACCGGTCGCGATTGCCGGGGAAGTTCGCGTTCGTTTTGGCCGCGAAGTAGGACCGCCCGGCGAGCTTCAGTCCCGCAGCCTTGACGTGGAAGCCGCCATTCTCCGCGCGGACCCCCAGGATCGCGGGCGGAAGACTCATCCCGCGGGCGTGGAGTCGAAACGCCTCTTCGACGGCGTCGATGCACTCCGGGAGCGAGAGAAGAAGGGCGACGTCGCGCCGGCCGAGGAGGATCGTTTCCGGGTCGCGGGGCCGCGCTCCGGAGGTCAGGA
The DNA here is from genome assembly GCA_046732075.1 of Acidobacteriota bacterium. Lineage (GTDB taxonomy): Bacteria > Acidobacteriota > Thermoanaerobaculia > UBA5066 > Gp7-AA6 > Gp7-AA6. The sequence continues at coordinate 2,878 of JBKPMI010000309.1, forward strand.
ACGCTTCTCGGCCTGTCCGGACTCGGGCCGGTCCGGAATCCGGGGCGCGACCTCGGATTCGCGGCCGATCGGACCCACGAGCTTCAACGCGGCGCGGCAGATCGCGAGCGGCCGCGTCGGCGCGGTCACCGTGATCAGGTTGACGTAGCGGGTGACCGTCGAGTCGTCGGGATTCGGGCCCTCGCGGGGGCGGCGCCAGTGGAACGTCCACTCCTTGCCGGTCTGGAGACACATCCAGCGCCACGGCGGACGGGCGAGCATCCTCACGACGGTGTCGGCGGCCGAGTCGCTGGTGGAGTAGGCCGGAACGTCCGAGACCGGCTTTCGCCCGAATACCCGAAGTTCGACCAGGCGATCGAGGACCGGACCCTCTTCGTAGCTCAAGGTCTTGGCGCTTTCAAGGAACAGCGTAGCGCAACCGGCGGCGGTGCGCGACCCGGAAGCGTACAATCTCCCAAAAATGTCCTTTCGTCCAACACTGTGACGGACAACCGTCGAGCTGCGCTGTCGTCCGGGCGCCGCGGTCTGACCGCCGCGGTTGCTCTCCTCGGTCTGGCGATCTCGTCCCTGAGCGCGCCGGCGCAAGCGCAATCCGCGGACCGGCCGACGCCCGTCGAGCGATCTTTGAAGCGCGCTCGCCCGTTCACCGGCGACCTCCGACGCCTTCCGCGCATTCCGCCCCGGAAAAGGGAACGGCCGGAGCGCGAAGCTCCCGTGCAGGACTTGCCGGGACAGCTCGCCCCGATCGGCTCCGGCGCGATCGCCCCGCCCCTGGCCGCACCCGCGCCGTCGACGATCGCGAACTTCGAAGGCCTCGACTTCGACAACTGGGGCGCCGGGCACCCGCCGGACACGAACGGAGACGTGGGCCCGGAGTACTACATCCAGACGGTCAACACGTCGATCGGGATCTACCGCAAGACCGACGGAGTGCGCGTCGCCGCGTTCACCTTCGATACCTTCATGAGTCAGGGCCAGTTCGGCAACCTCTGCGACACGGACAACTTCGGCGACCCGGTCGTGGTGTACGACACGTTCGCGGATCGGTGGGTCATCACCGACTTCGCGTTCCAGCTCGACGCTTCCGGGGGAGTCGTTGATCCGCCCGGGTCCTTCCAGTGCTTTGCGGTCTCCCAGAGCGGTGATCCGGTCGGCGGCGGTTGGAACTTCTACTCCATCCCGATCACGGACAAGCTGAACGACTATCCGAAGTTCGGAATCTGGCCCGACGCCCTGTACATGTCGGCCAACATGTACGGGTTCTCGGCCAACGGCTCCTTCTCGAACGTCCGGGTCTGGGCGTTCAACAAGGCGCAGATGTACGCCGGTAGCCCGACCGCGCAGGTCGTCAGCTTCGACGCGGCCAAGGTCTCGGGCGGCGGCATGAACTTCGGCTTGCTTCCCGCGAACGCGCGTCTCCAGACAGGCACTCCTCCGGCCGGCCGGGAGAACCTGTTCGCCGCGCTGACCGGGTTCACGAACCGGGTCCGGATCTGGAAGTTCCACGTGGACTGGAACAACACCGCGAGCTCGACGTTCACCGGACCCATCGACTCCGCGACCGGTGCCACGTGGGCCGTCGGGCCGGGCACCGTGCCGGAGCTGCAGGGAAACACGCTCGACACGCTGACCTACCGGGCCATGATGCAGAACCAGTACACGAACATCGGCGGCGCCGAGTCGCTGTGGAACAGCCACACGGTGGCGGGCGCGAGCTCGACCCAGGCCGTCGTTCGCTGGTACCAGGTGCCCGTCACGGGGGGCACGATCGGCAGC
>JBKPMI010000310.1:0-9750 GCA_046732075.1 Acidobacteriota bacterium
TCATCGACTACGCGACGCTGACCGGCGCGGTCCTGATCGCACTCGGTCACGAGTGCGCTGCGCTTTTCACGGCCGACGACTCGGTCGCGTCCGACCTGCTCGCGGCGGGAGAGACCACCGGCGAACGGCTGTGGCGCCTGCCGCTCTGGGACGATTACCGGGAAAACCTGCGATCGGATTGGGCGGACATGAAGAACACGGCGGGCCGGGCGGCGGGCACCATCAACGCCGCCGTCTTCCTGAAGGAGTTCGTTCCGGCGGGTGTGCCGTGGGCGCACCTCGACGTGGCCGGAGTCGCGCACTTCGAGAAGGAACACGCCGGGTATTCGGCCGGCGCGACCGGGTTCGGCGTCGCGCTGACGATGGAGTTTCTGAAGAAGCGGTTCGAGAAACGGCGCGGAGCAGGCCGCCGTCCCGCGCGGGGATCGGACCCGCGCCGGGCGCGAGCCCGAAGTTAGCGGACCGGCTTCCGCCGAACGAGACCCGCTGCCGCGAGGAGCGTGAGCCCCGTGAGCGCGATCGAAGGATAGGGCGAGGCGGTCTTCGGCAGAGCCTCGTACTCCGTCGTCTTTTCCACCGCCACCGGAGGTGGTGCCGGGGGAGGGGGCGCCGGAAGTTCGACCGTCGTCGTGGTGGTCGCTGGCGCCGGCGGCGGAGGAACCGGGGCCGGCTGCGTGCCCTGGACCTTCACGGTCGCTCCGGCCGGCGGGACGTTGGCGAGAGGCTTGGTTTCGGCGGACGGCACGGTCTTCGGCTCGTCGACCGGCCGGGCCTCCGGGGCCTTGGGCCGCTCCTGAGCGAATCCGGCCATTGCCGCAACCAGGACTGCCGACATCGCGAGAGTCGCTATGCGTTTCTTCATTCGAGACTCCTTTCTGTCGAAAAAACAGCTCCCGACGCGCTCCAGGGCATCAATCGGCGTGCCAGGCGCATGAAATCCCGGCGAACCCGACGTTTGCGGCGAGCTCAACATCGCGCTCGCCCGGGGGTGGCGACTGTGTTACCTTCCGCCGCCGCATGCCTCTCCGCCGGTTTCCGATCGGTCCCCAGGGGGAGGATCTCTATCCGCGGTTCGTCGGGGAGCTCGCCGAGAAATTCGACGATCCCGCCCTCGATCGGAACGTCGTCGCGCGGGAGGCCTTGACGCAGCTCTACCTGGGGCGGAGCGTCTCCTGGGACGAGGCCGTGGCCGACTCGTCCACGCCGCTCGCGACCCGCACCCTGCTGGCGTCGTTCGACCCGCGCAACGGGACGCTCGAGGCCGAGTACTACAAGGAGATCGACCTCGCGAAGTGGGCGCGAAACAAGCCGCTCCTCTGGTTTTGGCAGATGTTCGACCACTCGCCGGTGGGACGAAACGTGCGTCTCGGGACGCAGGTCCGCGCGATGCTCGCGCCGCGAGTCTTCCGGCGGTGCGGGCGCGACATTCGCATCTTTCACGACGTCGAGTTCTCGTTCGGATACAACCTGTCGGTCGGCGACGGTGTCACGATCCACCGCAACGTGCTGATCGACGACCGGGGCGAGGTCGTCATCGGGAACGAGGTCTCGATTTCGGACTACGCGAACATCTACTCTCACGGGCACGCCGTCGAGGACATCCACGAGGTCTCGCTCGCACGGACCGTGATCGGCGACCGCGCCCGGATCACGTACCACGCCGTGGTTCTGTCGGGAGTGGAGGTCGGCGCGGATGCCATGGTGGGTTCGATGGGCGTGGCGTCGAAGCCCGTCGCGCCGGGGGTGATCGCCGCCGGGATCCCGGCGAAGCCGATCGGGCAGAAGTCAATCAAGTAAGTTACGGGGACAGGGCCTACGGCCCTGCACCCGTCGCAGTCCAAAACGCCGTCCGATCCCGGACTTCGGACTATCCTTCCTCCGTGCTTCGCCGGCTCACGGTGCGGAACCTCGCGATCGTGGAGGACCTCGAGCTCGAGCTCGGTCCCGGGCTGACGGTCCTGACGGGCGAGACCGGCGCGGGAAAGTCGATCCTCGTCGACGCCGTCGCCCTCCTCGCCGGAGGCCGGGGGTCGGCCGACCTCGTCCGCCAGGGCAGCGATCGGCTCGTCGTCGCGGGCGAGTTCGAGCCGGACCGCTCGGTTCGGGAGATCCTGGAGGAAGCGGGCCTCACCGCCGAGGACGTGCTGCTGGTGCGCCGCGAGCTCTCTCCGGACGGTCGGGGTCGCGCATTCGTCGACGACCAGCCCGCCGCGGTCCGGACGCTCGCGCGCCTGGGCGAGAAGCTCGTCTCGATTCAGGGGCAGAGCTCGGAGCACGAGCTCGTCGATCCCGACGCTCCCCTGGAGCTCCTCGATGCGTTCGCCGACGCGGGGGAAGAACGCGAATCCGTGGCCGGGGCGGCGGCGGCGTGGACGGAGGCCCGGGCCGCGCGGGAGAACCTGGAGACGTCGCGGCGGGATCGCTCGGCGCGGCTCGAGACGATCGAGTTTCAGATCGGCGAGATATCGGCGGTCTCTCCGGACGAGAGGGAAGAGGAGGAGCTCGTTTTCGAGCGCGGCCGGCTCCTCCATGCGGACCGCATCCGGACAGCCGGCGAGACCGCGCTCGTGGCGCTTTCGGAAGGGGAGGCGTCCGCGGCCGACCGGCTCGGCGAGGCGGCCCGCGCGTTCGCGGAGCTCGCCGCGATCGACCCCCGCGAGTCCGCCCGCGTGGAGGAGGTCGAAGAAGTGAAGCGCCGAGTCGCCGACCTCGCCGCGGCCGCGCGCGACTCGGCTTCGGGGATCGAGTCGGATCCGGACCGGCTGACCGCGATCGAGACGCGGTTGGAGAAGCTCTCGCGCGTGAAGCGCAAGTACGGACCGACTCTGGCGGACGCCCGGGCGCTTCTGGAGAAGCTCCGGAGCGAACGGGACGAGCTCGCAAACGTGGAGGACGCGCTCGACCGCCGAAAGCGCGCCGAGGACGCGGCGCGGGCCGCGTACCGAAACGCGGCGGCGGCGCTGTCGCAGAAGCGTGAGGGCGCGGCGTCGCGGTTCTCCGCCGCGGTCCAGAAGGCGCTCTCCGGGCTCGCGCTCGAGAAGGCCCGGTTCCGGGTGGCGCTCTCCCGGGAAGAGGAAGACTCTCCGCGCCGCGCGGGCTTCGAGCGCGCGGTGATGATGTTCCAGCCGAACCCGGGGGAGCCGGAGCGTCCGCTCGACCGAATCGCGTCGGGGGGCGAGCTCTCCCGCCTGCAGCTGGCGGTGCAGTCGGTCGCGGCCTCGCGCGGTGGACGCCGCCGCACGCTCGTCTTCGACGAGGTCGACGCCGGCATCGGCGGCCGCGTCGCCGAGTCCGTGGGGAAGCGGCTTCGCGCGCTCGCCGAGCGCGATCAGGTGCTCTGCGTGACGCACGTCCCGCAGATCGCGGCGCTGGCAGATCGCCACTTTCGCGCGGAGAAGGCGGAGTCGCGCGGCCGCACGACCGCGAAGGTGCGGCTGCTCGACGAGAAGGAGCGCGTCGCCGAGATCGCGCGGATGCTCGCCGGAGAGAAGGTGCCGGAGACCGCGGTCCGGCACGCGCGGGAGCTTCTCGCCCAGGCGGGGAACCGGTGAGCGGGAAGTCCGGCCGGCACTCGCGCTCGGTCCTCTTCCCGGGAATCGGGGAGGAGGGCCAGCGGCGGATCAGCCGTTTCTCGATCGTGATCGTCGGCGTCGGCGCGGTCGGAGCCGCGGCGGCGGAGCTCGCGGCGCGCGCGGGGATCGGGAGGCTCACGCTCGTCGACCGCGACGTCGTCGAGGAGTCGAACCTCTCCCGCCAGCTCCTCTTCGACTCGGCCGATGCGGAGCGCGTGACGCCCAAGGCCGAGGCGGCCGGGGGGCGTCTCCGCGAGATCGCTCCGGACGTGCAGTCGCGCGGCGTGGTCGCGGACCTCGACTCCGGCAACGCGCGCGAGATCCTGGGCGGACACGACCTCGTGATCGACGGATCCGACAACTTCGAGACGCGACTCCTCGTCTCCGACGCGTCGCGCGCGCTCGGACTGCCGTCGATCTACGCGGCTTGTGTCGGCGAGGAAGGCCTCGTCGCGGTCTCCGTCCCGGGCGGGACACCCTGCCTGCGGTGCTACCTCGAAGCGCTGCCGCCGCCGGGCTCCGGGCCGACGTGCGACACCGCGGGACTCGTCCCGACGCTGCCGCCGCTCGTGGCCGCGGTCGCGGTCACGGAAGCCCTGCGGCTCGCGACCGGCGCGGACGCCTCGCGGGGAGTTCTCACGCTCCGCGTCTGGAAGGACGGGCTTCGATCGAGCCGCTCGTTCGAGCGGTCGGTGCCGCGCGCGTCCTGCCCGGTGTGCTCGGGTCTCCGCTTTCCGGCGCTCGAGGAGAGTCCCGCGGAAACGGTCCGGCTCTGCGGGCGGCGATCCGTCCAGGTGGCTCGAGCGGGGCGGGCTCGCGCCGACTTCGACGCGCTGGAAGAACGGCTCGCGCGGGTCGCCCGGGTCCGCCGGTCGCCGCAGCTCCTGAACGCCGAAGTCGAGGACGTGAGCCTCACCATCTTTTCGGATGGACGATGCGTCGTGCGCGGCACCGGAGACCCGGCGCGCGCGCGCCTGCTGTACGACCGATACGTCGGGGGGTGAAGTGGAGCGGCTGCGACTGCGCGAGCTGCTCGCCTCGCCCGAGGAGCTTTCCCGTCTTCGCCGGACCCTGCAGGGCGGCGGCGTCGCGGCGATCCCGACCGAGACCTTCTACGCGCTGGCGGCCGACCCCGGGAGCGAGGCCGGCGTCGAGCGGATTTTCCGGATCAAGGGGAGGGACGATGGAAAGCCGCTTCTCGTCCTTTTCTCGGAGCGCGCGCAGCTCGAAGCCCTGGGGATCGCGGCGGATTCCGCGACGCTCGACACCTTCTTCGGGATGTGGCCGGCGCCCCTGACGGTCGTGTTGCCGCTTCGCCGGCCGATGGCGGCCTCGCGCGGATCCGCAGCGCTCGCGGTCCGGATGCCGGCGGACGCCTCGGTCCGCGGGCTCCTCTCGGCGGTCGGGCCGCTCACCGGCACCAGCGCGAACCGGTCCGGAGCCCCGGCTCTCTCGGATCCCGACGCGGTCGAGGCCGCGCTCGGCGGCGACGTTGACCTCCTCGTAGATGGCGGCCGGACGCCGGGCAGGCAGCCATCGACTCTTGTCGACGCCACGCAAGATCCGGCCGTGGTGCTTCGGGTGGGTGCCTTTCCTTGGCCGCCCTCGCCACATTGAAGTCGCGACCGCCGTGCTAGATTGCCCGTTTTCATGGGCCTCGTTCGAGAGTACGCCGGCAAGGCGCCGCGGCTGGGCGAGAGGGTGTATCTCGCGGAAACCGCGGCGGTGATCGGGGACGTCGTCCTCGGAGACGACGTGTCCGTCTGGTACAACTCGGTCGTCCGCGGGGACTGCCACTTCATTTCGATCGGCGCGCGCTCCAACATCCAGGACAACTGCGCCATCCACGTGACGCAGGGGACGTACCCCACGGTTCTCGAAGAAGAGGTGACCCTCGGGCACGGCGCGATCGTGCACGGCGCGACGGTGCGGCGCGGCGCCCTCATCGGAATCCGCGCCACGGTCCTCGACGGCGCGGACGTCGGAGAGTCGGCGTTCGTGGGAGCCGGCGCTCTCGTGACGCCGCGGACCGTCGTCCCTCCAAGGACGCTCTGGCTGGGAGCGCCGGCGCGTCGCGTCCGCGACCTCTCCGACGCGGAGGTGGAGGACCTGAAGCATTTCCACCTCAACTACCTGGGCTACAAGGAGGAGTACTTCCGGATCGACGGCCGGTGGGCTTCGTCCCGATGAATCCGCGCTATCGATCGGTCAAGGGCACCCGGGACCTCTTCCCGCCGGAGAGCGACCGCTGGAACGAGGCGGAGCGAATCGCCCGCGAGACGTTCGGGTCGCGGGGCTACGGCGAGGTCCGGACCCCGGTCCTGGAGGACACCGCGCTCTTCGCGCGCTCGGTCGGCGAGACCACGGACATCGTCCACAAGGAGATGTACACGTTCTCCGACCGGAAGGGGCGCTCGCTCACGATGCGGCCCGAGAACACGGCGGGCGTCGTGCGCGCGGTAATCGAGCGGGGCCTCGCCGCCGGCCCGATGCCGCTTCGTCTCTATTACGTCGGCCCGCAGTTCCGCTACGAGCGGCCCCAGGCCGGCCGGTACCGCGAGTTCTCCCAGATCGGCGTGGAGCTTTTCGGCGTCGCGGGCCCCGCGGCGGAGGCCGAGGTCCTCGAAATGTTGTTCGACTTCCTCCGCGCACTCGGATTCCGCTCGTTGTCGACGTCGTTGAATTCTGTCGGCACCGGCGAGACCCGGACGCGGTTCGGCGAAGCGCTGCGCGCGCACCTGGAGACCCGCTCCGCCGGTTTCGGCGAGGACGATCGGCGGAAGCTCGCGGAGAATCCCCTGCGACTCTTCGACTCGAAGGACCCGTCGGTCCGGGCAGCGCTCGAGGGCGCTCCGCGCACGCTCGACTTCCTGGACGACGATTCGCGGCGTCACCACGACGAGGTGCGCCGCCTGCTCGAAGAGGCCGGCATTCCGTTCCGCGACGACCCCTCGCTCGTGCGGGGCCTCGACTACTACACCCGCACGGTCTTCGAGGTCGTCTCGGGGGACCTCGGGGCGCAGGACGCGATCCTGGGGGGCGGCCGGTACGACGGGCTCGTGGAGTCGCTCGGCGGCCCGCCGCTCTGCGGCATCGGGTTCGCGATCGGGGAGGACCGCCTGCTCCAGATCGCGCCGCTCGCGGTCCCGCGGAGGCCGTGCGTCGTGGTCCTCCCTCAGAAGCCGGACGACCTGCCGGAGGCGACCCGCATCGCGCGCGAGATCCGCGCGGCCCTGCCGGCCGGATGCGTGGAGGTGGACCTCGCGGCGCGCGGCCTCAAGAAGGGAATGGCGCGGGCGAGCGCCCTCTTCGACGAGGCGGACGCCCGCGGCTTCGACCGCGAGGGAATGCTGGCGGTCCTGGTCGGAGAACGGGAGCGCAGCGAGGGCGCCGTGACCGTGAAGCGGCTCGCGACCGGGCAGCAGGAAACGTTCCCGCGCGCCGAGCTCGCTGAGCGCCTCGGCGCCGCGAGGGAGCGATGACGACGGCGAGACAACCGGCGGGGACGCTGACCGCGGCCGACACCGGACGCAAAGTGCTGCTGCGCGGCTGGGTCGGCCGCCGGCGCGACCTGGGGGAGCTCATCTTCCTGACGGTGCGGGACCGCAGCGGGATCGTCCAGGTCCTCTTCGACCGGGCGCGGTCCGGCGACGAGCCGGTGCTCCGCGCGGGGGATGCGCGTCCCGAGGACGTCGTCGAGATCGAGGGAGAGGTCGTGCGGCGGGGCGCCGCGCAGGTGAACCGCGAGATCCCGACGGGCGAGATCGAGATCGTCGCCTCGCGGCTGGAGTTCCTGGCGCGCGCGGAGACGCCGCCGTTCCTGCCGGAAGACCGGACCAACGCGACCGAGGAGCTGCGGCTCCAGTACCGCTACATCGACCTGCGCCGCCCGACCATGCTCCAGAACTTCGTTCTGCGGGACGAGATCGCGTTCCGCGTCCGGCGCACGCTCCACGAGCTCGGGTTCCTCGAGGTCGAGACCCCGATGCTGACGAAGTCGACGCCGGAAGGGGCGCGCGACTACCTGGTCCCGTCCCGCGTTCACCCCGGGAAGTTCTACGCGCTGCCGCAGTCTCCGCAGCTCTTCAAGCAGATCCTCATGGTCTCGGGATTCGAGCGCTACTTCCAGATCGCGCGCTGCTTCCGCGACGAGGACCTGCGCGCCGACCGCCAGCCGGAGTTCACGCAGATCGACATCGAGATGTCCTTCGGGACCGAGGAAGACATCTTCGCAGTCGTCGAGGCGGTTCTCGCGGCGGCTTTCGGGGCCGCGGGGATCGAAGCGCAGCGGCCGTTCATCCGGCTGACCTACGCGGAGGCGATGGAGCGTTACGGAACCGACCGGCCGGACCTCCGGTACGCGCTGCCGCTGTGCGATCTCGCACCCTCGGCGGCGGGCTCGGCGTTCGCGCCGTTCCAGAGGGCGCTCGCGGGCGATGGAACGGTGCGCGGGCTCCGGGTGCCCGGCGGCGCCGGCGTTTCGCGAAAGAAGCTGGACGAGTGGACCGAGACGGCGCGGTCGTATGGCGCCTCCGGCCTCGTGTGGGCGAAGCGCGCGGGGGGAGAGTCGTCGTCTCCGGCGCGCAAGGCCATGGGTGATGCCGCTTTCGAAAAACTTCTCGCGGCCGGTGAGATCGCGGACGGAGACCTTCTGCTCGCGGTCGCGGACCGTGCCCCGGTCGTCTGCGCGGCGCTCGCGGCGCTTCGTGGAGCGGCCGCGCGGGAGATCGGCGCAATCGACACCTCCCGGCACGCGTTCTGCTGGGTCACGGAGTTCCCGCTCTTCGGCCGGGACGAGAAGACCGGCGCTTGGTTCCCGATGAACCACCCCTTCACCTCGCCGCGCATGGAGGATCTCGATCTCCTCGAAAGCGATCCGGGCAGCGCCCGGGCCCGCGCCTACGACGTGGTCCTCGACGGCGAGGAGTTGGGCAGCGGCTCGATCCGCATCCACCGCGCGGACGTGCAGGAGCGCGTTTTCCGCGCGCTCGGGATCACCGAGGCGGAGGGCCGCGAGCGCTTCGGCTTCCTCCTCGAGGCCCTCCAGTACGGCGCGCCGCCGCACGGCGGGATCGCGCTGGGTCTCGACCGGATCTGCATGATCGCGGCGGGCGCCTCGTCCCTGCGTGACGTCATCGCGTTCCCCAAGACGACGTCGGGCAGCGATCTCATGACCGGGTCGCCGTCGCCGGTCGCCCCCGAGCAGCTGCGGGATCTCGCCATCGCCCCGGTCCGCCCGCCGGAGTCGTGACCCCGCAGCGGATCGCGATCGGCGCCGGGGAGTCCGAGAGCGTCGTCTGGCTGGGCCGCGGGCTGCTCGCGGATGCCGGCTCGAAACTCGTCTCGCCGTCCGGTCGTTTCCTCCTCGTTTCGTCGAAGGCGGCGCGCGAGCCGGTCGACGTCCTGCGGCGGGCACTCGGCGGAAGGCTGTTCTTGGACCTCGAGATCGAGGACTCCGAGGAGACGAAAACGCTCGACGCATCGGCCGCGATCGCGGACCGCGCGCTCGAGGCAGGAGTCCGGCGCGACGACGCGTTCGTCGCGGCGGGCGGGGGAGTGGTAACCGACGTCGCGGGTTTCGCGGCCGCGATCGTCCTTCGCGGCGTGCCCTGGAACGCGGTTCCGACCACGGTCGCGGGAATGGCGGACGCCGCGATCGGCGGAAAGACCGGCGTGGATCACGCGCTCGGCAAGAACCTCCTCGGGGCTTTTCACCCTCCGCGGACGGTTCTCGTGGATCCGGCGGCGGCGGCGACGCTCCCGGACCGCGACTACCGGAGCGGCCTCGTGGAGGCCGCCAAAGCGGCGTGGATCCGGGACGCCCGCCTTTCGCAGAGATTCGAGGAACTTCTCGATGCGATCCTGTCCCGCGACGAGGGGGCTCTTCTCGAGGTCGTCTCGGGAGCGGTGCAGGTGAAGGCCGCGATCGTCTCTTCGGATCTCCGCGAGGCAGGGGACCGCCGGCTCCTGAACTTCGGCCACACCCTCGGGCATGCGTTCGAGGCGGCCGGCAGATATCGCGCGCTCACCCACGGAGAGGCGGTTGCGTGGGGGATCGCCGCCGCCCTGCTTCTCTCGCGCGAGCGCGCTGGCCTTTCCGCCGACGACGCGTCGCGGATCCTCTCCGGGCTCGGGCGGCTGGGCCCGTTCCCGGAGCCCGCACGCTCGGCGGAGGAGC
>JBKPMI010000311.1:0-2755 GCA_046732075.1 Acidobacteriota bacterium
CTCCGGATCCGCCCGAGCTCGAAGCGCCTCCCGCAGTGCCTTCGGTTTCCGTCATCGTTGACCTCCGTTCGAAATTGCGTAGCAAGAAACAGTCCCGTATCGAGCGCTAGCGTTCTCCCGCTGCGATGAACACCGGCCAGATGTCGACGGGAATGTCCGAAAGCCGCGCGATCACCGACTGGATCTCGGGGGTCGTGCGGCCGTACTTGTCGAGAAGCGCCTTCCCGCGTGCGTAGTCGCCCGTCGCTTCGATCATGAGGAGCTCGTTCGCCAGGGATCGGATCGCCTCGCGGTACTTCGCGGCGTCCGTCTGAAAACGCCCGTCCGCGGCCGGGACGATCGCACCCTTTTCGCGGAACCAGTTCCACTGGACCGCCGTGCCCCGGCCGTGCGCCTCGTCGATGCCGAAGCGCATGCTTCGAAACATCAGGCCGGCGTACGTCGAGAAGAGCTGCGGCTCCCCGAAGCCGGAGATGTACTTCCGGTCCATCGCGAAAAGGATGTTCCACAGTCCCACGACGTCGGCCTTGCACTCCTCGATCGTCGAGTAGAGCTCCTTCAACAGCAGCCGGGAGTCGACCCGCTTTCCGTCCGGACCCTGGATGATGCCGGGTCCGAGGCCGTGCGACAGCTCGTGGAAGAGCGTGTGGTTGAAGTACGCGTCGAAGGAAATGTTCGCGACCTCGGCGGGGACGAGCGTTCGCTCGGCAATGGGGCGGCCGCTCTGCTTGAACTTGGCGTCCATCACATTCTTCAGGAGAACCTTCTTGGAGCCCTTTGCCTCGCGGACCTTCTCGTCGTTCGGAAGGTTGAAGGCCGACGTCTGGACTCCTGCCCTCGAATCCCCGGCGGTGTAGATCTCCTGGACGACCCGGATCGGGGACTCGAACTTCCGTTTGAGGTTCTTGTGCGCGTCGGGGATCGGGAGGTTCTTTTCCATGTCCGGCAGGTGCTTCGCGTAGACCGCCAGCTTTTCGCTCTCGGCTTTGTCGCGCACCGTCACGAACGACATGAACGACGCCTTGTAGTTGAAGAGCGCGTCCTCGTAGACCTCATAGGGGCCGATCACGACCTCCACGTCCGAATCGAGGTCCATCCAGGCCACGTCCGAAGCGAAGTAGTCGTCGGAGAGGAACGCGTCCGCCCGCTTGTTCAGAAAGTTGCGGAGGCTCGTGTTGCCCGTCAGGGCCGCGGCCTCGCGGAGCTTTTTCGCCGACTCGTCGAGCGCCTGCGCGTAGGCCTTCGAGTAGGGGACCGCGACCAGGTTCTGTCCCTGCCGCCGGATCACCGTGAACAGTCCCTGGAACGCGTCCTTGTCGGCGGGATGCGCCGCGATCCAGGCGTCGAACTCTTCCTTCTCCATGTCCGGGGGATAGAAGCCCGCGCCCGGGGGCTTGGGTTCCTTGCCGATGAAGGGCTCGTTTTCCTTCAGCCGGTCCCACGGGCCCTTGTGGACGTCGAAGAGGGCGCGCGCCCACCGCGCGGCGGGATCCCCCGCGGCGGCCTGGGACACGCGCTGGAGCACGTCCGGGTTCGACTGGGAGACCTGAACCAGGAAAATGTCGTTCATGTACCGAGACGCTTCGATCAGCTTCTGGACGACCTGGGTCTCCTTCGGGTCCAGGAGCGCGCGGTCGTAATCGATCGGCGTCCGGGGCAGCTTCGAGAGCCGATCGCGGATGTCGGGAGCGAGGACGAGACCCGAAGAGGACGTCGTGCCCGGGCCTCCGTGCGCGCCGGGTGTCAAGGAAGTCTTTTCGCGGGAGCAGGCGGCAGCCAGGCCCACGGCCCCGAGGAGCAGGGCGGCAGTTCTCGGTTTGCGCATCTTCGGGAATCTAGCATTTCCAGGGTGGCGTAGGTTTAGCATGCCCCGGACGAAGGCATGGCGACCGTAGAGACTCCAACGGACCGATCTCTCGACCGGGCTGCGGCGGCCGACCGCTATCGTGCGGGCCGGCGGCGGACGGCCGGGATCTTCGACGTGATCGCGCCGGAGGCGTATCTCGACCGGCCGATCGCGCTGCGCAATCCGATCGTTTTCTACGAGGGGCACCTGCCGGCGTTCTCGGTCAACACGCTGCTCAAGAAGGGACTGGGTGAAGCGGGGATCGATCCGCGTTTCGAGGTGCTCTTCGAGCGTGGAATCGACCCGGAGGACGAGGCGGCGGTCCCCGGCGCGCCCCCGGCGTGGCCGCGACGGGAGGAGGTCCGCGAGTACGGGCGTCGGGCGGACGCCGCGATCCTCGACGCGCTCGAGACGAAGGACGTGACCCGCGAGGACCGGCCGGTGCTGGCCGGGGGTCTGGCCGTGCAGACGATCCTGGAGCACGAGGATATGCATCAGGAGACGCTCCTCTACATGTGGCACCGCCTGCCGTGGGAGAAGAAGCGCCGGCCGGCCGGGATCCCCGAGTCGCTCGTGGGCGGCGAGCCTCCGGCCCGCGCCGCCGTCGAAATCCCGGCGGGACGGGCCACGCTCGGCGCGCGCCGCGGCGGGATCCCGTTCGGCTGGGACAACGAGTTCGAGGAGAACGTCGTGGAGGTCCGGGCGTTCGAGGTGGACGTCTTCGACGTCACCAACCGCGACTTCCTCGAGTTCGTTCGCGCGGGCGGATATGACCGGGCGGAACTCTGGTCCGAGGAAGGGTGGCGGTGGCGCAACGAGAGCGGCGCGCGCTACCCGATCTTCTGGGAGGAGCGAGACGGCGGCTGGACGTGGCGCGGGATGTTCGGGCCCGTGGCGCTGCCGCCGGCG
>JBKPMI010000312.1:0-8685 GCA_046732075.1 Acidobacteriota bacterium
GGATCTCGTCGGGCGACCGATCGACGCCGCTCTCCGCGAGCCGGCGCGAGATCTCGACGCGCAGCTCGTCCAGGCCGAGCGGGGGAGCGTACTGCCAGAGCTCGGGCCGGCGGCTCCACGCCTCGGTCAGCGTCTGCGTGAAACGGTCGATCGGAAAGAAACGCTCGTCCGGCGTCAGGCGCGAAAAGTCCGCGACGATCGGCGTCGCGACCGGCGGGGGAGCCGCGGCCGGGATCGCCGAGGCGCGCCGCGAGACGAGTTCCAACGGATCGAACGGGCGGGGGAGCCGCGGGTTCGCGCGAACGACGGTGCCGCTCCCGACCCGCGTGTTCGCGAGGCCCTCTTCCTGGAGACGGCGGTAGGCCGTCTGCACGCTGCCGCGGTTCACGGAGAGCGCGGCCGCGACTTCGCGGGTCGTGGGAAGCCGCGAACCGGCGGGGAAGAGACCCGTCTCGATCCGTGCCGCGAGCGCCGCGTAGAGCTGCTCGGCAAGCGGCTCCCGCGACGCGCGGTCCAGCGTAATGGAAGCAATGTGATCCAATTGGTCCGTCACCGGCCCAATTGTATTAGCACAACTCCGGAGGCAGGAAAGAATAAATCGCTAAATTGTTGATGGTGAAGAGAAAAGTGGAGTTTTTGTATATGGTCGGGGCTCTGGGCTCGGCGCCGGCCGGAAGCTCCTATTCCATCAGTACTTTAGCTTCAGGCTCCGTGCTTGCGGAGCTCGTCGTCCAGGTTCCGGGAGAACAGGAACTCCTCGTCCCGCGAGGAGACGTTCTTCCTCTTCGCGAGCGAGCCGCGGACCTTTTCTTCGATGGCGTCGAGCTCCTTGTACGCCTCGGTCAGGTCCCGCACGATCGCCCTCCGCACGGTGTCGTCGTCCGCCTTTTGCGTGAGGTTCAGGTTCTCTTTGAGCTTCTTCGCGATGACGCGCGAGAGATACAGCACGCGGTCGGGGGACGGCTTCATCGCTCCCGGCTCGCGAGAATCTCGTCGGACAGCGGGTGGCGGAAGAGCTGCTCGATCACGGCGGTCGAAATCGCGGCGACGTCGGCGCCCATGAGCGCCGCGTCGAGCACATGGATGGGGTTGCGCAGGTCCGACACCAGGATCTGCGTCTGGAACCCGTAGTTGTCGTAGACGCGGATGATCTGCTCGACGAGGTCCATCCCGATCGAGCCGACGTCGTCGAGAGGCCCCACCGCGGGCGCGACGTAGCTGACGTTCGACTTCGCCGCGATCAAGGCCTGCGCGGCGGAAAAGCAGCCGGACGCGCACACGGCGACCTGGTCCTGCGCGAGCAATCGCGCGACCCGCATGCCCTCCGGCTGCGCCGGAAGCGACACGACGATGTCCTTGCCGAGCTTGGCGAGCTCCCGCGCCTCCTTGTACATGCCCTTCGCGTCGGTCGAGGTCGGCTCCACGCACACCGGGCCGTCCGTCAGCCCCGACAGCTCCCGCGACGCGCGGCGGTAGTCGACGCCCGCCTTTTCGGCGGCCTCCGCGGAGAGCCACACACCGTCCAAGAGGCCCCACTCGCGGACCTTGCGGGCCTCGTCGGCGACGGCGCTGTCGAGGAAAAAGCGCATGAGAAGCGGGGGATTCTATGCCACGGAAGCCGCGTGGCCGGGAACGCCGGATGGGACCGGGAGCTAGTTGTCGTCGTCCAGGAACGGGGTCGATTCGCCGCCGTTGCCGGACTTGGGACCGGAGGGTTTGGGCTCCGGCTCGGCGCCCGGCAGCGCCGGCTGCGTCTCCTCGTCGGTGTCCTCGGGCTCCGCGAGCTTCGCCACGGCGACGACGCGGTCCCCCTCGTCGAGGTTGATGAGGCGCACGCCCTGCGCCGCGCGGCCGGTCTCGCGGATGTCCTTGACCTTGATCCGGATCAGCATGCCGCTCTGCGTGATCAGGAGGAGCTGGTCCATGTCGGTGACCGACTTGATGCCCGCGACCGGACCGTTCTTCTCGGTGACCTTGATGTTGATGACACCCGAGCCGCCGCGCCCCTGGAAGCGGTATTCCGAGGCTTCGGACCGCTTTCCGTAGCCCTTCTCGGTCACGGTCAGGAGGTGGCCGTGCTCCTCGACGACCTCCATCTCGACCACGTAGTCCTCGTTCTTCTTGAGCGAGATGCCCCAGACGCCCGTGGTGTCCCGGCCGGTCGGCCGGACGTCGGTCTCCGCGAACCGGATTCCCTGGCCGAGGTGCGTGCCGATAAAGATCTGGCGCGTGCCGTCGGTGACGCGGACCGACAGCAGCTCGTCCCCCGACTCGATGTTGATGGCGATGATGCCGCCGGAACGAACGTTCGAGTACGCCGCGAGGGCCGTCTTCTTGATCAGGCCCTGCTTGGTCGCGAAGACCAGGTACTGATCCTCGGGGAAGTCCTTCGTGGAGGCGAGCGCCACGACCCGCTCGTTCGGGTCGAGGTTGAGAAGGTTAACGATCGCCTTACCGCGGGTCGCGGGCCCGAGCTGCGGCACCTCGTACACCTTGATCCAGTGCATGCGTCCGCGAGACGTGAAAGCGAGGACGTACGCGTGGGTCGACGCGACGAACAGGTGCTCGACGACGTCCTCTTCCTTGGTGGTCGCGCCGATCCGTCCCTTGCCGCCGCGGCGCTGCGCGCGGTAGAGCGAAAGGGGAGAGCGCTTGATGTAGCCGCCGCGCGAGACCGTGATCACCATGTCTTCTTCGACGATCAGGTCCTCGATGTCGATGTCGGAGGCCTCCGCGACGATCTCGGTCCGCCGTTCGTCGCCGAAGAGCTTTTTGATCTCCTGCAGCTCGTCCACGATGATGTCCAGAACGAGCTTCTCGGAGCCGAGGATTTCGCGCAGCTTGACGATCAGCGCCAGCACCTCCACGAACTCGGCCACGATCTTTTCCCGCTCCAGGCCGGTCAGCCGCTGCAGCCGCATCTCGAGAATTGCCTGCGCCTGGATCTCGTCGAGCCGGATGACGTCGTCCTTCTTCCCCTTCGGAGCGTCGGGGAGCTTCATGCCCGTGAATTTCTCGAGCCCCGCGCGACTCATGGAGACCTCGGCCACGAGGCGCTCCTTGGCCTCTTTCGGATCCTTCGAACCGCGGATGATCTTGATCACGAGCTCGATGTTCGCGAGCGCCAGGGCGAGGCCGCGCAGGAGATGGGCGCGCTCCTCCGCCTTCTTCAGGTCGAACTGCGTGCGCCGGATGACGACCGACTTGCGGTGGTCGATGAAGTGTCGAAGCAGGTCGACGAGCGGCAGGATCCTCGGCTGGTTCTCGACGATCGCGAGGAAGATGATCCCGAACGTCGACTGCATCGGGGTGAGCGCATAGAGCTGGTTGAGAACGACCTGCGCGTTCTCGCCCCGCTTCAGCTCGACGACCACGCGGATCCCCTCGCGGCTGGACTCGTCGCGCAGGTCGGCGATCCCGTCGATCTTCTTGTCGTTCACGAGCTCGGCGATCCGCTCGACGAGCTTCGCCTTGTTCACCTGGTAGGGGATCTCGGTGAGAACGATCGATTCCTTCTCGCCGCGCGCCGCTTTCTCGACGACGGCCCGCGCGCGGACCTGCACGATCCCGCGCCCCGTCTTGTACGCCTCCCGGATGCCCTCGGCGCCGTGGATGAACCCGGCGGTGGGGAAGTCGGGGCCCGGAAGCCGGCGCATGAGCTGGGAGACGGTGGCGTCGGGATGGCGGATGAGCTCGACCGTCGCGTCCACCACCTCGCCCAGGTTGTGCGGCGGGATGTTGGTCGCCATGCCGACCGCGATTCCCGAGGACCCGTTCACGAGCAGGTTCGGGAACTTCGAGGGGAGGACGGTCGGTTCGAAGAGCGACCCGTCGTAGTTGGGGACCCAGTCGACCGTCTCCTTCGCGATGTCGTCGCCGATCAGCTCCGCGGCGAGACGGGTCAGGCGGATCTCGGTGTAGCGCATCGCCGCGGCGTTGTCGCCGTCGATCGACCCGAAGTTGCCCTGGCCGTCGACCAGCGGGTACCGCATGGAGAAGTCCTGGGCCATGCGGACGATCGAGTCGTAAACCGATCCCTCTCCGTGGGGGTGGTACTTGCCGAGCACGTCTCCGACGATGCGGGCCGACTTCTTGTAAGGCTTGTTGTGGAGGTTGTTCTGCTCCCACATGCCGAACAGGCAGCGGCGGTGGACCGGCTTCAGCCCGTCGCGCACGTCCGGGAGGGCCCGGCCGATGATGACGGACATCGCGTAGTCGAGGTACGACCGTCGGACCTCGTCCTCGATCGTTACGGGAACGCGTTCTTCGCTCGAAAGGATGTTGCTCATGACCTAGCCGGGACACGGAACTCGACCGAGTTCCGATCCCTCAGATATCCAGATTCCTCACGTTCAGCGCGTTCTTCTCGATGAAGTCGCGCCGCGGCTCGACAGCGTCGCCCATCAGAATGGAGAACACCTCGTTGGCCTCGACGCCGTCCTCGATTGCGACCTGCAGGAGTCGCCGTGTCTCGGGATTCATCGTCGTGTCCCAGAGCTGCTCGGGGTTCATCTCGCCCAGCCCCTTGTACCGGTTGATGACGAGGCCCTTCTTGGTGGATTCGTAGATCGCGTCGACGACCGCCGGCAGCGTGGGGTGACGCTCCGTCTCCCCGTTCCGCGTAACGACGTACGGGCCGTCCAGGAACGCGCCGATCGACCGGGCGACCTCGCGGATCCGTTTCATCTCGAAGCTCCCCACGAAGTCGGCGTCGATCCGGGCCGCCCGGGGAACGCCGTTGACGCGCTGCAGGAGCTCGAGCGCCCAGCCCGAGTGCTCCTCGTCCGCGACCACGTCGGACTTCTCGACGTCGAACGCACGGATCGCGCGGGCGAGATCCTCCACCTTCTTCTTGTCGCCGAAGTCGCCCTTGGACGCCATTCCGCGGTCGAGTAACGCGCGGACGACGCCCTCCGGGATGCCCCGCTTCGCCAGCTTTCCGACGTGCCCCCGGTACTCCTCCATCTTTTCGAGCAGCGCGACGAGCTTCGCCCCGGCCGCTGCGGAGCCGGACATCTCCGAGGCAAGCGACCGGTCGTCCCCGATCCGGGCGAGCAGGAACTTCGACATTTCCTTCTCGTCCTTCAGGTACGTCTCTTTCTTTCCCTCGGCGACTTTGAAGAGCGGCGGCTGCGCGATGTAGAGAAAGCCCTTGTCGATCACGGCCTGCATGTGCCGGTAGAAGAACGTCAGGAGGAGCGTCCGGATGTGGGATCCGTCGACGTCGGCGTCCGTCATCACGATCACCTTGTGGTACCGGACCTTCGCGGAGTCGAAGTCCTGCGCGATCCCGGTGCCGAGCGCCGTGATCAGCGTCCGGATCTCGGCCGACGCGAGCATCTTGTCGAGGCGCGCTTTTTCGACGTTCAGGATCTTCCCGCGAAGCGGCAGGATTGCCTGGAACTTCCGGTCGCGCCCCTGCTTGGCGCTGCCGCCCGCGCTGTCTCCCTCGACGATGAAGAGCTCCGAGAAGGCGGGGTCTTTCTCCTGGCAGTCCGCGAGCTTTCCGGGGAGCGACGAAGAGTCGAGCGCTCCCTTGCGCCGGACGAGCTCCCGCGCCTTGCGCGCGGCCTCGCGAGCCCGCGCCGATTCCACGATCTTCTCGAGGATCTTTCGCGCGACCCGGGGGTTCTCCTCGAGGTACGAGCCGAGCCTCTCGTAGACGACCTGCTGCACCCACGTCTTCACTTCGGACGAGACGAGCTTGTCCTTCGTCTGGGAGGAGAACTTGGGGTCGCGGACCTTGACGGAGATGACCGCCGTCAGGCCTTCCCGGCAGTCGTCTCCGGAAAGGCTCGTCTCCTTCAGCGCCTTGGTCTGGCCGCTCTGGTCGGCATATTTCTGGAGAGCGCGCGTCAGCGCCGTCTTGAAGCCCTCGAGGTGCGTTCCGCCGTCACGGTTGTTGATCGTGTTCGTGAACGTGTAGAGCGTCTCGGAGTAGCCGTCGTTCCACTGAAGAGCGATCTCGACGCGCTCCTTGTCGGCGTCGCGCTTCGGGTCGCCGGTGCCGCCCCGGACGTCCTGGAAGAAGATCACCTTGTCGTTGATCGCCTGCTTGGTCTTGTTCAGGAGCTCGACGAACGAGCGGATGCCCCCCTCGTACGCGAAGTCGTGTTTCTTGTCGGTGCGCTCGTCGTGGATCGCGATCGCGACGCCCGGATTCAGGAACGAGAGCTCGCGGAGCCGCTGCGACAGGCTGTCGAAGTGGAACTCCGTGACCGAAAAGATCTCGGGGTCCGCCCAGAACGTGATCTTCGTGCCGGTCTTCCGGGACGTGCCCGTCGTACGGATGGGCGCGGCGGGAATCCCGCGCTCGTAGCTCTGTGCCCAGACCTTCCCCTCTCGCCGCACCTCGACGTCCAGGCGCTTCGACAGCGCGTTCACGACGGAGACGCCGACGCCGTGGAGGCCGCCCGACACCTTGTACGAGTTGTCGTCGAACTTCCCGCCGGAGTGGAGGTCCGTCATGATGATCTCGAGCGTCTCGCGCTTGTGCTCCTTGTGCATCCCGACCGGGATGCCGCGGCCGTTGTCCTCGACCGTCACGGAGTTGTCGGGGTGGATCGTCACCGACACGCGGTCGGCGTGACCGACCTGCGCTTCGTCGATCGAGTTGTCCACGAGCTCGAAGACCATGTGATGGAGACCGGAGAGGTCGTCGGTGTCTCCGATGTACATCCCCGGCCGCTTGCGGACGGCCTCGAGCCCCTTGAGGAGCTTGATCGAGTCGGTGGTGTAGGCGGTGCTCATGTCCCCTTCCCGGTCGAAGCCGCGACGCGCGGCGAGTCGGCGGCAGAAACCCCGCCAGTCATCCGCAGGACTGCCGCCGGCAGCCCCCGGAATCGCGAGACGTCCGAGGCCGTCGTCAGGACGACGGTCGTTCCCTCCGGAAGACCCGCCACGAAGCGCTCGAGCGACCGGGGGGAGAGCCCCGCGTCGAAATCGTCCACCGCGAAGAGGGGCGCCTCGCCTGTCGCCTCCCGGACCACCCGCCACTCGGCCAGCTTGGCCAGCGTGACGAGGCGGTGAATCTCACCGGCCGAAGCCCGTCCCTCCAGGGGTCGACCCCCCCGGCTCCAGAGCAGGTCGTCGCGGTGCGGCCCGGCCAGCGACCGGCCCCTCGCGCGCTCGATCGGAAGAAGCTTTTTCAAGGTCGTTCGAAGGTCTGAACCGTCTCCGCATGAATAACTTAGGGTGACGCCGGCATATTCCTTTCCGGCCGTCTGGAGCAGGTTCGAAAAGGCGACATTCCAGGCCTCGAGAGCTCCCGTCCGGTGGCGTCGGACCGCCTCCCCGGCGGTTGCGAGCTCATCCGTCCAGGCGTCCAGCTCCGCCACGGAGTCGGAGCCTCCGTGGCGGCCGTCCCGGAGCCCCAGGAGGAGGGCGTTTCGCTCCCGGAGCGCCCTCTCGTAGGCCACCAGGTCCGCCCCGGCCGCCGGCCGCCAGCCGACGACCAGCCGGTCCAGAAACCGGCGGCGCTCCTCCGGGGGGCCCGCCAGGATCGACCGGTGCTCGGGCGCCAGGAAGACCGCGGGCGACAGCGCCGAAGCCTCCCGGAACGAGATCTCCTTGCCGGCCCGCCGGAACTTCCGTCCCTCGCCGCGCACCCAGGTCACGCCGACGTCCTCCGTCGCAAAGCCCCGCCGGAACCGCCCCTCGAGCGCGAACGTCTCGCCGTCGGCCGCCATCTCGGCCGGGCTCGCGCGGCGGAACGACCGCTGGCCGCACAGGAGCGCGATGGCCTCGAGCAGGTTGGTCTTGCCCTGGCCGTTCTCGCCCACGACCAGGTTCCACCCGGGTTCGAAGGAAACGGCGTCGGGGGAGAGGTTGCGGAACCCTCGGGAAGTCAGCTCGAGAAGGCGCAAGATTTTTCCGGGTCCGTCGTTTTCGGGCGCAATGGCGTCAGAGCCTCATCGGCATGACGACGTAGAGGTACCGCGTCGCGCCTTCGATCCCCCCTTCGGGAGAGCAGAGGCACTGCGTGTTCTCGTCCTTGAGCTCGAGCTTCACGTTCTCGGTCTCGGCCTCGTCGAAGAAGTCCAGCAGGTATTGCGCGTTCAACCCGATCGAGAGCGGCTCCCCGTCGTAGCGCACGTCGATCGTCTCGGTTCCTTCGCCGAGCTCCTGGCTCGCGGAGGCGATCGTCAGGAGGTCCTTCTCGAACGAGAGGCGGACGCCGCGCGCGCGCTCGGGGGAGAAGAGCGCCACGCGCCGGATCGCGGACTGGCAGGCGACGCGCGGGACGATCGCCACCTTGT
Organism: Acidobacteriota bacterium; assembly: GCA_046732075.1. Classification (GTDB taxonomy): domain Bacteria; phylum Acidobacteriota; class Thermoanaerobaculia; order UBA5066; family Gp7-AA6; genus Gp7-AA6. The sequence goes on from JBKPMI010000312.1 coordinate 8,259, forward strand.
CGTTGCCCTTCCCCAGGATTTTTTCGTAGTCGGGAAAGTTGACGTCGAGCAGTCGCGCGATCAGCTGCCGGTTTCCGACGCGGAAGAGCAGGTGGTTTTCGGAGTGGCGGATCTCGAGCTCGGCTCCCTCTCCGCCGCCGTCCATCTTGAGAATTTCCGCGAGCGCCTTCTTCGGGACGAGGACGTTCGGCAGCGTTCCCTTCGCGCTCTCGCGTCCGAAGTCGAGGAGCGCGAGGCGGTGGCCGTCGGTCGCCACGAGCTCGAACTCCTTCCCCTTTTCCTTCAGCAGCGCGCCCATCAGCTGAAACCGTGTCTCCTCGGAAGAGACGGCATACAAAACCTTACGGGTCAGTCGTTTCCAGGCCTCCAGCGGGAACGTCATCCCGCCCTTGCCCTCGACCTTCGGGACGGTCGGATAGTCCTCCGC
>JBKPMI010000313.1:0-10096 GCA_046732075.1 Acidobacteriota bacterium
GGCATATCTCGCGGGGTTCGTCGGCCTTCCGAAGCTGAAGGGGCGCGACCCCGCGTCCGCGCACTACCTCGCCGAGATCGAAAAGCGGGCTTTCCTCGACCGAAACCGCTTCCTGGGAGATCCGGCGTTCGGCGGTGTGCGGGAGAAAGTCTTCACGGACCTCGCGCGCCTGAAGCGGATCGCCGCGACGATCGACCCCAATCGGGCGTCCCGCTCCGAGGGGCTTCGCGCGCTTCCGGAGGAGGCGCCCTCCACGACCCACTTCTCGGTGGTGGACGGGGCCGGGGGCGTGGTCGCCGTGACGACCACGCTGAACGACTGGTACGGAAACGGGCGCGTCGCGCCGGGGCTCGGGTTCCTGTGGAACAACGAGATGGACGACTTCGCCACGACTCCCGGGAAGCCGAACACCTACGGTCTGATCCAGGGAGAAGTCAACGCGGTCGCGCCCGGCAAGCGGATGCTGTCGGCAATGTGTCCGATGATCGCGGTCCTCGGCAACCGAAACGCGTACGCGTGGGGAACGCGGGGTGGATCCACGATCCCGACCTCCAACTTCCAGGTCCTGCTCGGGGTTCTTCTTCGCGGCGAGATCCTGGAAGCGGCCGTCGGGGCACCGCGGTTCCACCAGCAGGACTTTCCCGACAAGATCCAGATCGAGCGCAATCGCTTCGACGCCAACTGGATCGAAGCCCTCCGCCGGCTCGGGCATACCGTCGCCGAGCGGGACCTCGATGGCGACCCGATCGGAGAGATTTACGCCATCGCGCGCGCCGCGGACGGGACCGTTTCGGCGGTCGCGGACCCGCGCCGGACCGGCGCGGCGCTCGTCGTCACGGAGGTCCGTTGACGGCGGAAGTCCTCCTGCCGGTTTACCGCGAAGGCCCGCATCTCCGCCTCCTCGACCAGCGACTTCTTCCGGCCAACGAGGTGTGGCTGACGCTCGACAAGACCTCGGAGGTCGCGGTCGCCATCCGGGAGATGGCCGTTCGTGGAGCGCCGTCGATCGGGGTCGCGGCCGCGTACGGCGCGGCGTTCGCGATGAGGAGTGGCGCAACGACGAGCCCGACCGAGCGCTTCGAGACCGCGAGGAACGTTCTCGCCGCGACGCGCCCGACCGCGGTGAACCTGTTCGCCGCGCTCGAGAGAGTGGAGCAGCGCTTCCGCGAGTCCGCCGGCCGGACGCCGGAGGAGATCGAGCGCGAGCTGATGGCCGAGGCCGATGCGATCGCTGCCGAGGCCCTGGACTCGTCCCGGCGTCTGGGGCGTCACGGCGCGGCCCTCCTCGCGTCCGGCTCGACCGTGCTCACTCACTGCAACGCCGGCGGGCTCGCGACAGGCGGTTACGGAAGCGCCCTCGGGATCATCCGCGCCGCGATCGAGTCGGGAAAGGTGGTGCGCGTGCTCGCCCCCGAGACCCGGCCTTTCCTCCAGGGGTCGCGCCTGACCGCCTGGGAGCTCGCGCGGGACGGCATCCCCGTCGAGATCATCACGGACGGGATGAGCGGCCACTACCTGTCGCGCGGAGACATTGCGGCGGTGGTCGTCGGAGCCGACCGTATCGCCGCCAACGGCGACACGGCCAACAAGATCGGGACGTACACGCATGCCGTGCTCGCGAAGGAGAACGGTGTGCCGTTCTACGTCGCCGCGCCCACGAGCACGATCGACCTCGCCTGCCCGGACGGCAGCGGGATCCCGATCGAGGAGCGATCGGCCGCGGAAGTCCTTTCGTTCGGGGGACAGGCCACGGCTCCGGCCGGCGTCGGCGCGCGGCACCCCGCGTTCGACGTGACCCCCGCCCGCTACATCCAGGCAATCGTGACCGAGGAGGGGATCTGCCGCCCGCCGTACGGAGAGTCGCTCGCCGAAGCCGTGGCGCAGGCGGAGCGGCGTCGGACCGACGTCCGCTAGTTTGGACGGATGCGGGTGCAGACTTTTTCAGGATCTGTCCCCGCGACTTTCTTGGGCTGGCTATAATGGCGTCATGAAGAACGCCAGAATATCGGAGCTGCGGGACAAGCTCTCGGAGTACCTCGCCGGAGTCCGCAAGGGAGAGAGCGTGATCGTGTACGACCGGGACACCCCGATCGCGCGAATCGACCCGATCGCGGTGGCGCCGGAAGACACCCCGGAGTGGGTTCTCGACGCGGAACGTCGGGGCGTTGCCACCCCTCCGAAGATCCGCGACGGAAAACGGATTCCGATGCCGCCGCCCAAGCCCACGAAGCCGCTCAACCTTCTCGAAGCGCTCCTGGAAGAGCGGCGGAGCGGACGGTGAAGTTCTGGGACTCGTCCGCGATTCTGCCGCTTCTTCTCGACGAGCGCACCTCCGCCTCCGTCGCGGCCGTTTACGAGGACGACGAACGCCAGATCGTCTGGTGTCTGACGGAAGTCGAGGCGGTATCGGCGCTCGCCCGTCGGGAACGGCAGGGCGGCAGGCCGGTGGACGTCGAACGGGCCCGGACGACGCTCAAGATTCTCTCCGAGCGCTGGGAAGAGGTGACCTCGGTCGAAAGCGTCCGGACCCGCGCCATCCGGCTCCTCGGAACGCACGGCCTCCGCGCGGCCGACGCTCTTCAGCTCGCCGCTGCTCTCGTGTTCTGCGACGAGCGCACCGAGTCCCTCCCCTTCGTCTGCCTGGACGACCGGCTCGCCGAAGCGGCGCGAAAGGAGATGTTCCCCGTCCTTCCCTGACGGAAACGCCATGCTCGTCCTCGGAATCGAAACCTCCTGCGACGAAACGTCGGTCGCCGTGCTCGACGGCGACGGCCGCGTGCTGTCGAACGTGGTCTCGTCGCAGCTCGCGGCGCACGCCCCGTACGGCGGCGTCGTCCCGGAGATCGCGGCGCGCGCGCACCTCGAAAATCTTCCCGTCACGTTCGAGCAGGCGCTCGGCGAGGCCGGTGCGGATGTCTCCGAACTCGACCTGGTCGCCGCTACTGCGGGACCCGGGCTCATCGGGGCGCTCCTCGTCGGGCTCTCCGCCGGAAAGGCGCTCGCGTTCGCGCGGGGCATCCCGCTCGCCGGCGTCAACCACCTCGAGGGGCATCTCTTCTCGGCGTTCCTGCGCTCGGGCCGTGCGCCGGCGCTCCCGGTCGATCTCCCCTTTCACGGGCTCGTGGTCTCCGGAGGCCACGCCGAGTTCGTCCGGGTCGAGGCCGACCGCATCGTGCCGATCGCGCGGACGCGGGACGACGCGCCGGGTGAGGCCTTCGACAAGGTCGCGCGGCGCGCGGGTCTCGGCTATCCGGGAGGTCCGGTCGTCGACCGGATCGCGGCGCGGGGCGAGGGGAACCGATACGCGCTTCCGGTGGGCCGCCCGGGCGACGGTTCGAACGACTTCTCGTTTTCGGGACTGAAGACCGCGATGCTCCGCCGCCTGCAGGAGCAGGGCGTCGACGGATCCGCCCTCGATCCCGACGCGCTGCCGCCTCCTCTCGTCGACCTCCTCGCGTCGTTCCAGCGGGCGATCGTGACCGCGCTCGTGGACCGGGTCGAGACCGTCCATCGCAGCGAGGGAATCCGCATGCTCGCCCTCTCCGGAGGCGTCGCCGCGAACTCCGAGCTGCGGCGGACGCTCGCGGACTGGGGGGAGTCGCGCCGCGTGCCCGTGCTCCTTCCCGAGAGGAGCTTCACGACCGACAACGGCGCGATGATCGCCTTCGCCGGGCTGCTGCGCCACCGCCGCGAAGGGGCGCCGGAAGCCGCCGCGGCCGTGGCAGCGCGATCGCGGTGGCCGCTCGGGAGCCCCGAGGCTCCATGACCGATCAGCGGCTCATCCGGAACTTCTCGATCGTGGCGCACATCGACCACGGCAAGACGACGCTCTCCGACCGGATCCTGCAGCGCTGCGGCGCGGTTGCGGACCGCGAGATGCACGAGCAGATGCTGGACGACATGGAGCTCGAGCAGGAGCGCGGAATCACCATCAAGGCGCGGGCGGTCACGCTGCGCTACCGGGCACGTGACGGAAACGAGTACGTCCTGAACCTGATCGACACGCCGGGCCACGTGGACTTTTCCTACGAGGTTTCCCGCTCGCTCGCGGCGTGTGAGGGCGCGGTGCTGGTCGTCGACGCGACCCAGGGCGTCGAGGCGCAGACGCTGGCGAACGCGTACCTCGCCATCCACAACGACCTGACGATCGTGCCGGTCATCAACAAGATCGACCTCCCCTCCGCGGAGCCCGAGAAGGTGAGGGAGCAGATCGAGCAGGTCGTCGGCATCCCGGCCGACGACGCGGTCCTGACGTCTGCGAAGCAGGGCATTGGAATCGACGAACTCCTCGAGAGAATCGTGCGGGACATTCCGCCGCCGAAGGGCGACCCGGCCGCGCCCCTGAAGGCGCTCCTCTTCGACTCCTGGTACGACCCGTATCGCGGGGTGACATCCCTCGTCCGGATCATCGAGGGGACTCTCCTGCCCAAGACGAAAATCCGCGCGATCGGAACCGGACTCGAGTCCGAGGTGGAGGAGGTCGGCATCTTCACGCCCGCCCGCCAGTCGGTGCCTGAGCTCTCGGTCGGAGAGGTCGGCTTCCTCTGGGCGAACGTGAAGGATCTGCACTCGACGCGCATCGGCGACACGATCACCGAGATCGCGCGGCCGACTCCCGAGCCGCTCCCCGGATTCGCGGAGGCAAAGCCGATGGTGTTCGCGGGGCTCTTCCCGACGGACGCCGACGACTACGCGAACCTCCGCGATGCGATGGAAAAGCTCCGCCTGAACGACGCGTCGTTCACCTTCGAGCCGGAGAGCTCGACCGCCCTCGGATTCGGCTTCCGCTGCGGGTTCCTCGGTCTCCTCCACATGGAGATCGTCCAGGAGCGCCTGGAGCGGGAGTTCGACCTCAACCTGATCACGACGGCGCCCGGCGTCAACTACCGCGTGACGACGACCCGGGGGGACGTCCTCGAGGTCGTGAACCCGAATCACCTGCCTCCGCCGACCACGATCGAGCGCGTCGAGGAGCCCTACATCTCGGCCACGATCATCACCCGGGACGACTTCCTGGGAGGGCTCCTCAAGCTGTGCGAGGACCGGCGGGGGGTCCAGAAGTCGATGGAGTACCTGGCGTCCAACCGGGTCGTGCTCCGGTACGAGTTCCCCCTGAACGAGGTGGTCCTCGACTTCTACGACAAGCTGAAGTCGATCTCGAGGGGATACGCCTCGTTCGACTACGAGTTCGAGGGCTACAAGGAGGGGGATCTGGTCAAGCTGGACATCCTGGTCAACGGGGAGCCGGTCGACGCCCTGTCGGTGATCGTGCACCGGGAAGAATCCGCCCCCAAAGGCAGGTTGCTGGCGGCAAAGATGAAGGAGATCATCCCCCGCCAGATGTTCGAGGTCGCCATCCAGGCGGCGATCGGCTCGAAGATCATCGCCCGTGAGACGGTCCCGGCGATGCGGAAGAACGTGCTCGCGAAGTGCTACGGCGGCGACATCACGCGCAAACGGAAGCTCCTCGAGAAGCAGAAGGAAGGAAAGAAGCGGATGAAGAGAGTGGGCCGGGTCGACATCCCGCAAGACGCGTTTCTCGCGGTCCTGAAGGTCGAATGACGGCGCAGGCAGCGGCGGCCGAGAAGCCCAAGCATTCCGCGTCCCGCGAGTGGTACGAGTCGCTGCTCGTCGCGGGCATCTTCGTCCTCTTCGTCCGAACCTTCGTCGTCCAGACCTACCAGGTGCCGACCGGCTCGATGGAGCGGACGATCCTCGTCGGCGACCACCTGCTCGTCAACAAGTTCGCGTATGCGCCCCGGCTGCCGGCGCTCGCGAAGGTACTTCCGTACCGGGACGTTCACCGCGGCGACATCATCGTCTTCAAGAAGCCGGGGGACGACGTCAACCCCGGCAACGTGCTCGTGAAGCGCGCGGTCGCGGGCCCCGGCCAGACGCTCCAGGTGCGGGACAAAGCGCTGTTCGTCGACGGCCAGCCCGCCGACGGTCCGGGAGTGCAGCACAGCGATCCCGAGGTCTATCCGAACGACCCGGCCATTCCGGACATGGCGCGCCGCCGCGATCAGTTCGGGCCGTTCACCGTGCCGGCCGGAAACTGGTTCGGGATGGGGGACAACCGCGACAACTCGCTCGACAGCCGTTACTGGGGACCGATTCCGCGCGAGAACATCTTCGGCCGCCCCACGATGCTGTACTGGTCCTACGAGGCCGAACCGAACTCGCACGTCTGGCACGGACCGGCCGCCAAGATCCGGCAACTCGCGGACGTGGCGATCCACTTCTTCTCGCGGACGCGATGGAACCGGATGTTCCGGCTGGTGCGCTGACCCCGGAGCCCGCCGCCGACGGACTGCCGACCCCGGAGGCGGCCGCGGCGGACGGGGCCGACTTTCTTTCGCCGGAAGAGTCGGCGAAACCGCGATCTCGGCCGCGCGAGTACGCGGAAGCGATCCTGGTGGCAATCATCTTCGCCCTCTTCACGCGGACGTTCCTCTTCCAGGCCTTCCAGGTGCCGACCGCGTCGATGGAGAAGAACATCCTGGTCGGTGACCACCTGATCGTGAACAAGTTCATCTTCGCGCCCCACGGCGCGGGACCGCTCGATCGGCTCCTCCCCTATCGGCCGGTGCGCCGCGGGGACGTGGTCGTGTTCAAGTTTCCGGAAGACCCGCGGCGCGACTTCATCAAGAGGACCGTCGCCCTTCCGGGAGAGACCGTCGAGATCCGCGACAAGGCGATCTCGGTCGAGGGCGTCCGGCTGGACGAGCCCGAGGTGTACCACTCCGATGACCGGGTGTGGCCGGACGACCCGGCTCTCCCCGACTCGTATCGGCGGCGCGACCAGGCCCACCCGTTCACGGTCCCCCCTGCGTCCTACTTCGCCCTCGGCGACAACCGGGACAACTCCTACGACAGCCGGTTCTGGGGACCGGTGCCCGCCGCGAACCTGAAGGGGCGCGCCCTCTTCGTCTACTGGTCGTTTCCCCTGGAGCCCGCAACGCAGCGCTCCGTTCGGGAGCTCCTGACGATCGCCCTGAACTTCTTCAAGAAGACCCGCTGGGAAAGAACTCTCCTTCCCGTGCGATGAGAAATGTCGGGACGGGTCGCCCTGAGGTAATATTTCGACAATTTCCATGAGCGCGCGAGCGACAGGAAGACGCCGGATTCGCGGCGCGGGCCAGATCGGTTGCCTGCTCTGGCTGGTTGTGCTCGCCGCGATCGGGCACGTCCTCTACAAAGTCGTCCCGGTCAAGATCAAGTCGTCGACGTTCTACGACACGATGCAGGAGCAGGCCTCGTTCGGATCGATCAAGAGCGAGCAGCAGATCTTGTACGAAGTTCTCCGCCGGGCGCAGGAGCTCGGGATTCCGGTCACGAAGGAGACCGTCACCGTGACGCGCACGCGGGCGGCAGTCACGATCGAGGCGCACTACACGATCCCGATCGAGTTCTTCGGCGGTGCGTACAAGTACGTCTGGAAGTTCGATCCCGTGGTGACGCGACCCACGTTCGCGGTGTAGTCAGTCCCGGGACACGGGACACGGGACACGGGACGCGGGACACGGGACGCGGGACGCGGGACGCGAGGGGAATAACCCCGCCCTACCCCGGCGTTCGCCGCCTGCAGGAGGATTTCTCATGCGTCCGTTCCGCGTCCTGCTCGTTCTCGCTCTCCTGTGCGCCGCGGCCTCGGCCCTGACTGCCGAATCTCCCGCGATCGGCGCTGCCGCCCCGGACTTCCAGCTCACGACGGTCGATGGAAAATCGTTCTCGCTGGCGTCCGAGGCCAAGTCGCACAAGGCGGTCGTCGTCATGTTCATCTCGACCCAGTGCCCCTACTCCAACGCCTACAACGACCGGATGCGCGACATGGCTTCGGCGTACGCGGCCAAGGGCGTTCTCTTCGCCGGCATCAACAGCAACAAGACGGAAGACGCGGCCGCGGCCCTCTCGCACGCCCGGGAGCACGGCCACACGTTCCCGATCATGAAAGATCCGGGGAACAAGGTCGCCGACGCGTACGACGCGCAGCACACTCCGACCGTGTACGTCATCGACGCGCAGGGGAAGGTTCGCTACGAGGGACGGATCGACGAAAACTCCGAGAACCCGAAGGGCGTCACCTCGCCGGACCTCATGAACGCGCTCGACTCCCTGCTCGCCGGCAAGCCGATCGCGAAGACCACGACGAAGGCTTTCGGCTGCTCGATCAAGAGAGTCTGATCCGCGCGGACCGATTGGCGTGACGAGAAAATCCGGGAGGGCGGTCACCGCCCTCCTTTTCATCTGCGCCGCCGGACTGGCGGCGGCTCCTTCCCCGCCGGTGTCGGGCGAGCTCGACGCGTCCGGCTTCCGCGAGACGATCGCCCGGGAGAAAGGCCACGTCGTGCTGGTCAACTTCTGGGCGACGTGGTGCGTCCCGTGCCGTGAAGAGTTCCCGGACCTCTCGAAAATGCAGGAGCGCCATCGGGCCGCCGGGCTCCGCATCGTGGGAGTCTCGACGGACTTCGCGAGCCAGAAGGCGGCAGTCGAGAAGTTCCTTCAGGCGATGCGTCCGGCGTTCCCGAACTACCGCAAGAAGTCGGGCGGAGACGACCAGGACTTCATCGATGCGGTCGAGCGGACGTGGGGCGGAGAGCTCCCCTTCTCCATCCTCTATGACCGGAGCGGAAAGAAAGTGAAGTCCTTCTCGGGCAAGCTCCCGATTGCCGCGGCCGAGAAGGAGATCCGGAAACTCCTCGCGGCTTCCTGAACCGCAGCTAGCGCCGCCGGCCGCCGCCGCGCCGGAGAGCCGCGTCGACGGACCAGACGCGGCCGGCGTCGGCGAGGAAGAGCAGCCAGAGCAGCAGGAACGCGAACTTCGCGGTCAGGCCGGCCGTAACCCACTTTTCCCAGCTCCCGCCGGGAATCCGGGTCTGTCCGAGCAGGATGAGGGTCATCAGGATCACGCCGCAAACCGACGCCACCCGGGTCAGGAGCCCGAGAAGAAGCCCGATTCCGAGCGCGAGCTCGGCGAGCGCGAAGAACCAGCCGAAAGGGCGGGCGTTCGGGAGAACTACGGACCGGAGGAAGGACGCCCACATCGGCCAGGCCTCGGCGGCGACTTCGCGGACCGATTTCGCGAAGCCGCCCCTCACGAACTCGCCGAAGATCTTGGACGCGCCTTCCGCGACGAAGACGACTCCGGACAGCATCCGCACCATCGCGACCCCGTACGCGGCGCGCGGCGAAATCATTCGAAAGAGTGTAACGTCTCGACCTGGACCGGGAATTGCTGGCAGGTGTCGGGCGGTTGAGTGTTGCCGTGCGGAATCCGCTCAATTACAGGAGATAGCCAAATGAAAGCTCGTTTCCTTCGCGCCTGCGCCGTCGCCCTCGTGGCGGCCGCGACGACTCTCTCTGCGCCCGTGCTCTCGGCCGCGCCGACCCGCGTGCTCCAGAGGGGCTCGTCGGTCCGGACGGCGTCGGCGTCCACTTCCGCGGTTTCGTACTCCGTCGAGGTGCCCGTCGTCACCCGGGTCGTCGGGACGGCGCTCTTCCGGACGGCGATCGACATCTCGAACAACACCAGCGCGACGCCGGTGACCGTTCGGTTTCAGTACTCGTACAACCGGGTGAACGGGGACGGCACGACGAGCTTCTTCCGGACGCCGGTCCAGACCGTGAGCCTGCTGGCGTTCGACAACTTCCACTCGGACGACTTCGTCCAGTACCTCGGCACCCTGCCGGGCGCCCTTCAGCCCGGAGCGGATCAGTCCTCGTTCGGCACGCTCCTGGTGACGTTCGACAACCTTCCCTCGAGCCAGGGTTGGGAGGGAACCGTCTTCGCGCGGACTTACAGTCCCAACCCGACGGGCGCCGGGACCGTCGCGATCGCCTACCCCGCCTCGCTCTTCTTCGAGTCGGCGAACGCCACGCTCGTCGGCACGATTCGCGACACCCAGCTCGCGCCGGCGTCGCCGGCCGGCCGCCTCCGGACGAACATCGGCATCCGCAACACCGACGTCCGCGGCTCGGGCAACACGGTGAGTGTTCAGCTCGGGTTCTTCGACGTGACGACGGGGAACGCGACCAACGGCCAGCGCGTCGGCACCGTGCTCACCCTCTCGAATCTGCAGCCCGGGGAAGTCCGACA
>JBKPMI010000314.1:0-2412 GCA_046732075.1 Acidobacteriota bacterium
GGCTGGTTCAAGCGAGAGGGCCGGCCGACCGAGAAGGAAATCCTGACGTCCCGGGTCATCGACCGCCCCCTCCGGCCGCTCTTCCCCAAGGGGTTCAACCACGAGACCCAGATCATCGCGTTCGTCCTCTCGGCCGACGGCCAGAACGACCCCGACGTGCTGGCGCTGAACGCCGCGTCGATCGCGCTGACCTGCTCGCAGGTGCCGTTCTACTCGCCGGTCGGTGCGGTGCGGGTCGGCCTCTTGAACGGTCAATTCGTCCTGAACCCGACGAACGCCGACCGGGAGAAGTCCGAGATCGACCTGATGGTCGCCGGAACCGCGGACGCCGTCGTGATGGTCGAGGCGGGTGCGCGGGAAGTATCCGAGCAGAAGATGCTCGACGCGATCCTGTTCGGCCACGAGGCGATCCGCCGGATCGTCGCGGGTCAGAAGGATCTCCAGCAGCGCGCGGGGTATCAGAAGCCGGCCTGGCAGGCGCCGGCGGCCTACTCGCCGGAGGTTTTCGCCGAGGTCCGTCGCCAGTGGGAGGCGCCCATGCGGGCGGCCATGACCCTTCCGAACAAGATCCACTCGTATACCGAGATCAAGGCCGTGAAGAAGGCCGCGGTCTCGATCGTGCCGGAGGAGGACGCCGAACGGCGCCAGCAGACCGCGAAAGCGGCCGACGACCTCGTCAAGGTCCTCACGCGCGAGACCATCCTGAACGAGAGCAAGCGCCTCGACGGAAGGGCGTTCGACCAGGTCCGGCCGATCTCCTGCGAGGTCGGTCTCCTTCCGCGCACGCACGGTTCCGCTCTCTTCACGCGCGGCGAGACCCAGGCGCTCGTCACCGCGACTCTCGGCACGTCCGACGACGCGCAGATCATCGAGGAGTACGAGGGCGAGAGCGAGCACACGTTCCTCCTCCACTACAACTTCCCGCCGTTCTCGGTGGGAGAGGCGAAGTTCATGCGCGGGCCGTCGCGCCGCGACATCGGCCACGGCAACCTGGCCCGCCGCGCTCTCTCGACGGTCCTGCCGAGCGAGGAGTCGTTCCCCTACACCGTCCGGGTGGTCTCCGACATCCTCGAGTCGAACGGGTCGTCGTCGATGGCCACGGTCTGCGGCGGAACGCTCGCCCTCATGGACGCGGGCGTGCCGATCAAGGCGCCGATCGCGGGGGTCGCGATGGGTCTCGTCGGCGAGGGTGACCGGTTCGCGATCCTGACCGACATCGCGGGCCAGGAAGACCACTACGGCGACATGGACTTCAAGGTCGCCGGCTCGACCGAGGGAATCACCGCCCTGCAGATGGACATCAAGATCCAGGGGCTGCCGCGGCAGGTGCTCGAGCAGGCGCTCGAGCAGGCCCGCCGGGGGCGTCTCCACATTCTCGAGAGCATGGCCGCGGCGCTCGAACGGCCCCGCCCGAACATCTCGCCCTATGCCCCGCGAATCTTCACGATGCAGATCCCGCGGGACCGCATCCGCGACGTCATCGGCTCGGGCGGGAAGACGATCCGCTCGATCATCGAGGAGACCGGCTGCAAGATCGACGTCGAGGACTCCGGCAAGGTCTCGATCGCGTCGTCCGACGAAGCGGCGGCTCTGCGCGCCATCCAGATCATCGAGGGGCTCACGCAGGAGCCGGAGATCGGGAAGATCTACACGGGCAAGGTCCGGAGGGTCGAGCCGTACGGGGCGTTCGTCGAGATCCTGCCGGGGCAGGACGGCCTCGTTCACATCTCGGAGCTCGCGCCCTACCGCGTCCGGCAGACCACGGACGTCGTCAAGGAAGGCGACGAGGTGACGGTCAAGATCATCGCCGTCGATCCGATGGGCAAGATCAAGCTGTCCCGCAAGCAGGCGCTCTCCAAGGAGGCCCTCGAGGCGGAGATGGCCCTCGCGCCGGTCGGACCCGAGGACGATGACCGCGGCCGGGGCGAGCGCGAGAACAGCGGCCCGGGTACCCGCGATCGGGGACACCGCGGCCCCCGACGGTGACACCTGCGGGGAGACGGCCTCCGCTCCCCGCCGCCCGGCCTCGAGATCGAAAGCATTCCGAAGGTTGTCGCGAGCCGGCCTCGCGGCACATCCGTTGCTGAACGACCGGGACGAGGAGGGGAAACGATCATGAAGAACCGTAAGTCGGCCGCTCTCGCGGTGGTGGGCCTCGTCGTCGTGCTGGGCTTCGCCGCCGCCTGCCGGAAGACCGAAACGACCACGACGACGGCCGCCGCGGTCACGCCGGAAACCGGCATGACGACGACGACCACGACCCCCACCACAACCGAGACGACGTCGGCAGCGTCCGAGCTCGTTCCCACCGACACGGCGGTCGTCACGGCGGACCCGGTCGTCGTTTCGCAGAGAAACGCCACCCGCCGCCGGACGTCGAGCCAGAGGACGGCGGAATCGTCCCGCGCCGGC
>JBKPMI010000315.1:0-3737 GCA_046732075.1 Acidobacteriota bacterium
GCCTTGAACTGGTGCGTGCGGTCGTAGGAGAGGTACCCGTAGCGGTTGTGGTCCGTCGCCTCGGGGCACGGGATCCGGCCGACCGTCGGCGTTCCGGTCACGTTGCAGGTCTCGTTCGCGTAGTCGAAGAGCTGCGACGTCCGGTTGTTGCTGCCGGAGGCATTGCCCTCCGCCCGGGACAGCGTGTAGTTGAACGACGCCTGCCAGTTCCGGGAGAAGCGCTTGTCGAATGTGAGCTCGATTCCCTTGTAGTAGCGGGCGAGGACGCCTGAGTCGAAGTTCTGGGGGACGGTGATCTTGTTGCCGTCCACGAACACGCGGGCGTCGTCCACGATGTCGTTCCACTTCCGGTAGATCCCGCGGATTCCGACGGCCATCGTGTTGCCCAGCTGCTGCTGGAGGGCGACGTTGATCTCGTCCAGGTACGTGGGCTTCAGGTTGTCGTTGACGGGCTGCGTGTTGCCGCCGACCCGGACCTGGTCGGTCAGGACGAACTGCGTTCCATCCCACTCGTACTGGTCATAGCTCGACTGCTGCGCCACGCCGGAGTAGACGGAGTCCGCGATGTCCTGGACGAGGAACTGGTAGTAACGGCCGTACGCCGCGGACGCGAGCGTCTTGCCGTTGGCGAAGACGTCGTAGACCGCCGTCACGCGCGGCGACCAGTTCGTGGTGTCGATGACGGTGTTCCCGATGTCGCTGTCAGCCGTCTGCTTGTCGACGCGGAAGCCGAGGTTGAAGAACAGGTTCTTTCCAATCTCGAACTTATCCAGCGCGTAGAAACCCCAGATCTTCCCGGTCGAAACGGAAGGCTCCGGCGGCGTGAAGTCGAGACGCAGGTCGCCGGGGGCGAACGTCGGCTGCCGGGTGACCGCGTTGTAGTCGCTGACGATGAATTCCTGGTTGTTCGGGTAGATGAACGAGGCGACCGACTCCAGGTCCTGGTAGTCGATGCCGGCCTTGAACTGGTGCGAGTTGCCGAAGAGCTGCTGGTAGAAGTTGACCGCGAGGTTCGCCTGCTTGCGGGGACGCCGGACGAAGCCGTCGAACGTCGCGCCGTTGTAGACGAGACCGTCGTTCAGGTTGATGTACGGCGTGCCGTGCCCCTCGAAGGAGCCGACGGTGATGTCGCCGTTCTGCTTCGCGTAGAGGGCCTCGGCGGAGAGCGCGGAGCCGAAGACGCCGGACCACCGCGCGGACCACGTGCAGATTCCGCCGCAGTCGTTCTGGCCCTGCAGGGTCAGAGCTTCCCGCTCGGCAGCGCCGCCCCAGTAGTCGACCACGAATCCCTGGATCGGGTCGCTGTTGATCGTTCCGGTCAGGAGGTGCGACGGGGTGGCCTGGATCGTGAGCTTCGCGTCGTACAGGTCGACGTTCAGAGTCTGCTGGTAACTTTCTCCGGTTCCGGCCGGGTTCGTCGAGGACGTCAGAGTCTGAGCAAAAGCCCCCGTCTGGTCATAGAACTCGTAGGCGCCGAAGAACCACACGTGGTCCTTCCAGAACGGCCCGCCGAGGGTCAGCGCCCAGCGGTCCTGGATCTGGTCGAACTTGGTGCGGTTGAACGCAACGCCGTTGGTCGGGTTGTGCCCCTTGTTGTCCGCGTTCCACTTGTCGTTGGTCATGAGGTACTTGGCGGAACCCGAGAACGTGTTGGTGCCCGACTTCGTGATGACGTTGACGATCGCGCCCTGCGCGCGGCCGTACTCGGCGGAAATCCCGGAGGTGGAAACGACCACCTCGTCGATCGCCTCGTAGTTGAAGTTCTGCCCGAAGGTTCCGGTGGTGACGTCGGTCGTGTCGACGCCGTCGAACAGGTACTGGTTGTTCCCGGCGATCGCACCGTGCGAGTTGGGGTTTCCGGCGCCGTTCAGCGCCGTAACGCCGGGGGCGTTCTGCATCAGCGTCTGGTAGCTGCGGCCGATCGCGAGCTTCTGGGTGAGGGTCGACGTGACGGTCGTCGTGGCGCTCGTGTTGGTCTTGTCGACGAGCGGAACCTCGCCGGTGACCTCGACCCGCTCCTCCGTCGGCGCCAGTCGCATCGTGATGTTGACGTCCGTCGTCTTGTCCGCCTCGACGATGTTGTTGGTCTTCTCGACGGTCGTGAAGCCCGACAGGCTCGTCCGAACCGTGTAGGGACCGCGCTGGAGCAGCGGGAAGTTGAACGAACCGGTCGCGTCGGTCGTCTGGGTGCGCCGGAATCCCTTGTCGGCGCTGATGACCTCGACCGTCACGCCCGGAACGCCGCCGCCCTGCTCGTCCAGCACTCGACCGGAAATCGTTCCGATCTGGGTACCGTCGGCGAGGAGGAAGGCGGGCGCCACGAGAGCGAGGATTCCGAGGGCGATCACCGTAAATCGAAATCGACTACGCATGGCTCTCCTTTTCTTGAAGAAAATTGATTGAAACTAAGCGAAAAATTAGCACAGTGACGCACATTTGCCGGCTCACCAGAGGGCAAGAAGAGTGCCACCGTGTCAGGATGCGTCTCCCTGGACAAATAACTGGAGCAGAGTGACTTACACGGGATGAGGTGTCGCAGCCAGCGGTCCCGAATTCAAAAGGTTGAATGGAACTTCACGGGATCGGATGAACGGCGGTTTTCCCGTGACGAGTGGCGGGGGCCGGAAGCCGGCCCCCGCCCCGTTTGCATGCGGAAATCAGCCCTTCTTGGGCGGCGCCTTGGGCTTGGTCACGGCGGGCTTCTCCGCCGTGCGCGGGGGCAAGGAGCCGTCCGCGTTCAGCACGACGAAGTCCTCCTTGCGCTCGATCCCCTTGTAGGCCGCGGAGTCCTTCGCGGCGTTCAAGTCGCGCACCTGGATCCCGAAAGTGTAATAGCCGGGAGTGAAGCTCGCGAGCGGGATCTCGCTGCCCGAGGCGTAGTAGCCGGGCGCGAGCGCCTGCAGCTCCGCCGGGCTGGTCAGGGGCTGGAACGCGTCCTTCCCGTCACGCTGGACACTGATGCGCGTCATGATCCGGGGTTTGGGCTCGGGAGCGGCAGTCGCGGGCGCCGCGGCCGACCCCGGAGTCGTCGCGGGAGCCGGAGCCGCCGCGGCCGGAGCCCCGGCGGCCACCGCCGGATTGGAAACCGCGTAGAAGTACCAGAGGCTGTCCTCCCTGGCGAACTTGCGGTCCGCCTTGGGCTCGACCTTGATCGGCTTCTCCATGCCGAAGACGAAGGCGTCCGTCGCCGTGGGCCGCTTCGTGAGCGGCGTCAGGGTGTTCGCGAGAATGAGCGGAGAGACGCCGAACTCCCCCGGCTTGCTTTGGAGATTGAACGTCGCCGCCGCGGAGGCGACCGCATCCCCGCCGGCCGCCGGGAAGAGCCCGAAGGATCCGCGGTAGCTCCCGGGCGGAAGCGCGATCGAGCGGTCGAACGCCTTGTCCGTCCGGCTTCCGCTCTTTACCTCGATGAGGGCCGCGTCCTCCCAGTACGTGCCGACCGCCTGGTTCGACTCGTTCCACACGACGCCGCCGAACTTCAGGGGCTGAGCCGCCTTTTCGTTCGGGACGTAGAACTGGAAAGCGTAGAAGGGTTCGCCCGTGATCGTGCGGAACTCTCCGGCCCAGTAGGCGCCCTCCCCCTTCTTCTGGGGCGTCAGCGTTTCGAGGACCGACCGCACCGCGGCCGGGAGAGCGGCCCCGGAGGCACCGCCGGGAGAAGCCGGGGCCGGTGCGGCGGGCGCCGCTGAAGCTCGCGCGGCCGGAGCCGGCGCGGCGGGAGCCGGAGAGGACGTCGC
>JBKPMI010000316.1:0-8343 GCA_046732075.1 Acidobacteriota bacterium
GGCTCTCGCTCGGCGGAGTGCGCGACGAGGCCGAGATCCGCGGCCACCGCCGAACCTACGTGGGCGCCATGCCGGGCCGCATCGTCCAGGGCATCCACCAGGCCGCCACTTCGAACCCCGTCTTCATGCTGGACGAGATCGACAAGATCGGCTCGGACTACCGGGGAGATCCGAGCTCCGCCCTTCTCGAGGTCCTCGATCCCGAGCAGAACTTTTCCTTCCGCGACCACTATCTCGGCGTGACCTACGACCTCTCGCAGGTCCTCTTCATCGCGACCGCGAACATCCTCGATCCGATCCAGCCCGCGTTCCTGGACCGGATGGAGGTCATCCGCCTGTCGGGTTACACGGTCGAGGAGAAGCTCGCGATCGCCCGCCGCCACCTGATTCCGAAGCAGTTGGAGGAGAACGGCATCACCGAGGCAAACGTGGAGTTCACGGAGGGCGGCGTCCGGAAGATCATCGAGGCGTACACGCGGGAAGCGGGCCTCCGGAACCTGGAGCGGGAAATCGGCGCCATCTGCCGCAAGGTGGCGGTCGCGGTCGCGAAGGGGAAGACGCGTCGTTACCGCATCACCGCGGCCACCGTCGAGAAAATGCTCGGCGCGGTCAAGCACTTCTCCGACGAGGTTCTCAAGAGAGACCAGGTCGGCGTCGCGACCGGGCTCGCGTGGACCTCGGTCGGCGGCGACATCCTGTTCGTCGAGGCCCTCGCCGTCCGGGGCAAGGGCGGGCTGCGCCTGACCGGACAGCTCGGCGACGTGATGAAGGAGTCGGCGCAGGCCGCCATGTCGTACGCCCGCGCCCACGGGACCGATCTCGGCATCCCGGCCGATTTCTTCGAAACTCACGACGTTCACGTCCACGTCCCGGAGGGCTCGATCCCCAAGGACGGTCCGTCCGCGGGCATTACGATGGCGGCTGCGATGATCTCCGCCTTCACCCATCGCAAGGTGCGGCGCGACGTCGCGATGACCGGAGAGATCACGCTGCGGGGCGAAGTCCTCCCGATCGGGGGCGTGAAGGAGAAGGTCCTCGCGGCGCGCCAGGCCAAGTTCACCACGGTCATCCTCCCGAAGCTGAACCGGCGCGACGTCCTTCAGATCGGCCCGAAGATCCTGCACGGGATCGTGTTCCGGTACGTCGAGAACGTCGAGGAAGTCCTGGAGATTGCTCTCCTCCCCGCCGAGCCTGAGCCTCTCGAGCCGGCGGCCGAGCGCGCCGCGCCGCCGCCTCCACCCGAGGGTCGCGACATCCCGGTGCAGTCGGGAGAGCGGCCCGGAGCGCGAGCCCGGGGACGGTAGCCGGTAGCCGGTAGCCGGTAGGCGAAGAACCGGGAGAAGCTCTTCGTGCAATAATCGGGTCGGTGAGACCCGAGGTCCGGTTCGTCGAGCGTCTCCGCGAATCTCTGGCCGAGAGAGAGGGAGTTCTCGTCGGACCCGGCGACGACGCGGCCGTCGTGAGCTCCGCGGCCGGACGGCTCGTCGTCACGACCGACACGCTGGTCGAAAACGTCGACTTTCTACCGGGAGAGGACCCTGCTCGCCTCGGCCGCCGCTCCGTCTCGGTCGGCCTCTCGGACCTCGCGGCAATGGGGGCGTGGCCCGACTTCTTCCTCCTCACGATCGGGTTCCCGGAATCCGCGGACGAGGATCTCCCGCTCGCCGTGGCGCGCTCGGCCGCAAAGCGGGGGGAGGAGTTCGGCGCGGCGCTCGTCGGAGGCGACCTCACGCGGGCCGACGAGATCTTTCTCTCGGTGGCTCTCTGGGGGCGTCCGTCCGGCGGCGTGGTGCGCCGCAGCGGCGCGAAGCCCGGGGACGTCGTCTTCCTGTCCGGCTGGCCGGGTGAGGCCGCCGCGGGGCTCGCGATCGCGCGCGCGCGCTCGGGAGAAACCCGGATGGCCGCGGAGACCGGTTGGACACCGGAGGAGCTTCCCGTTCCGGACGAGACCCGCCTCCTCGCGGCATACCGCGATCCGGAGCCGCGTCTTGCTCTGGGCCGCGCGCTCGGCCGCGACGGTATCGCGACCGCGGCGATCGACGTTTCCGACGGGCTCGGCATCGACGCCGGCCGACTCGCGCGCGCATCGGCTGTGCGCGTCGTCCTCGAGAGCGATAGCCTTCCGATCTCTTCTTCTCTGGCCGCGTTCGCCGAGATCGCCGGACGCGACGCCGTCGAAATGGCGCTCTCCGGCGGCGACGACTACGAGTTGCTCTTCACGGTTTCCGCGGAGCTCGCGGGCAGCCTCGCCGGTCCTCCGGCAGAGTGGGGAGTTCCGGTGTGGCGGATCGGGCGGATCGAATCGGGAACGGGGGCGTACGTGGACGGCGCCCGGGGCCTCCGGCCGATCGACGACCTGGGCTTCGATCACTTCGGTTCGGCGCGATGAAAGTCCAGATCCCGCGCGCGTTCCGCCGCCGCCGCCAGCACCGGCTGAAGCTCGGGAGGAGGCTGAAGGTCCTTCTCGCGGACCTGCTCGGCCGGGAGGAGCCGCCGGAGCGGGTCGCCGCCGCGATCGCGCTCGGCATCGGCGTCGGATTCTCGCCTTTCATCGGCATCCACTTCCTGATCGCGATCGGCCTCGCGTTCCTCTTCCGCCTGAACCGCATCGACGCGCTGCTCGGCCAGTTCGTGGGAAACCCCTGGTCGCTTCCCCCGGTCTACGCCGCGGGATACGCGCTCGGCCGGCTGCTCCTGCGCTACGACCGGCGGAAGGTTCCGGACCTCCCGTGGGACCGTCTGCTCCACCGGGACTTCTGGCACGCGTTCGCGGGTCCCACGCTGCACCCGCGCCTCGCGTCGTTCATCGTCGGCACCAGCGTGCTCGCGGTCCTGATCGGGCTCACGGCGTACGTCGTGGTCCGTTCGGCGCTGCGGATCTATCACCGCCGCCACCCGCGCGTGGCGCAGCGGGCGGCGCGGCAGCGGGATCGAGCGGAGCGGAGACGTCGCCGCGCCCACGAGGCGCGCCTGGACGAGACGTGAGCCGCGGGAGAGACCCCGCGACCGACCGGTATCGCGCGGCGTAGGCCGGGATTTCGGCCGCGATCTCGCGGAGACGGGCGAGGTCCCCGGGAGAGCGGGTCCGGCGGTAGATCTTCTCGGCCGCGAGGCCTTCCGCGAACCCGCGGCCGGAGTCCCGGCTCGTGCCGGCGAGGAAGCGGAGCGCGGCCACTTCACCCGGATGGCGACGGAGGACTTCGCGCGCCTGGAGCCTCGCCTCTTGGACTCTCCCCTGCTCGACGAGCCACTGCGCGAAACCCAGACGGAATGCGCTCGCCCCGCGCGCGATCGAGATCGCGCGGCGCCAGTCCGCCTCGGCGCTCGGACGGCCGAGACGCGAACGGACCGTCGCGAGTCGGAAGGCGAGCGGCGTCGACTTCGGATGCTCCTTCACGCCGAGCGAATACGCACGCTCCGCTCCCGTGAAGTTCCCCCGCAGCTCCCGCACGAAGCCGAGCCGGAAGAACCCGTTCTCGTAGGTCGGGTTGACCTCGAGCGACTTCGAGAACGAACGCTCGGCCGCCGCGAAGAGACCGAGACGCTGCTCGACGAGACCCTTGCCGGCCCACGCGTCGAAGAACTTCGGATAGATCTGCACCGCGCGGGTGTACTGCTCCAGTGCGGGCTCCAGGCGGCCGTGCTCCATCGACACCCACGCCAGGTTGTAGCGGGACTTCGCGCTCTCCGGAGAAGTGCGCGCAGACTGCGTAAACAGGGTCTCGTCGTCGGTCCAGACGCGATTCCGAACGACCGTCCGCGCCGCGAACGCGAGGGAGATTGCGAGCAGTATCGCGACGCGAAGCCGCGGAATCCGCGAGGTCTCCGCAGTTCCCAGGATCGCCGCGGCGAGCGCGAGTGCGAATCCGGCGGACGGGAGGTAGGCGAGCCGTTCGGCGAAGATGGTGCCGGTCGGGAAGAACACGTTCGCGGTCGGAGTGAACGCGACGAAGAAGAAGAGGATGCCGAAGCCCACCTCCCGGCTCCGGTTCTCCCGGGCGGCCGCCGCCACCGCCAGGATCGCGAGGCCCGCGAGAAGAACGAGCGTCGCGGCGCCGGCGACGTCGACCTTGATCCGGACCGGGATCGACCACGCGGACTCGTCCGCCGAGAGCCGGAGCGGAAAGAGAAGCCGGCCGATGTATCGGAAGACGATCGCGGCGGCGTTCGCGGCGCGGGAGAGTGGCGGGAGTGGAGCGAGCGGGTTTTCGAGCTCGAAGATCCGGAAGGTGTCCGACTTGAGGAACCCTCCCAGGATCCACCGCCGGTAGAGCATGTCGACCGCGAGGACCGTCGCGGCGCCGGCGTAGAGCGGGATCCCGGTCCGGAGCGCTTTCGCAATCCGTCGGCCCAGGTTCCCCTCCTCCAGACGCCAGAACGCGAGAAAGGCGAGGGCGGGCGCGACGGCGGCGCTCTCCTTGGTGAGAAGGCCGAGGGCGTAGCAGAAGAGCGCCGCCGCGAGCCATCGGCCTCTTCCGCCGCTCGCACGCCGGAACGCGAGGGCCGCCAGAAGGAACGCGAAGACGAACACGGCGGCCAGCGTCTCCCCGCGTCCGACGAGGCTCGTCACCGCCTCGACGTGGACGGGATGCACCGCGAAGAGGAGCGCCGCGCCGAACGCCACCGGCTCGGGCACGGCGATGCGTCGCAGAAACCGAAAGAGGAGAAACGTGACGAGCGCATGGAGGACGACGTTCACCGCGTGGTAACCCTCGACCGCCCCGCCGTGGATCCACCACTGGACGGCGTAGGAAGTCAGGAGGATGGGGCGAAAACCGGTGCCGATCCCCCGCGGGCCGCCGAAGTACGGAGTCGTGAAGATCTGCGCGATCCCCGCCGGCGCGCGGATCCGGGGATCGTCGCGGACGATCGCCTTGTCGTCGTACGTATAGTCGCCGGTGAGCCCGTTCGCATAAGAGACGAGGCACGCGGCGACGAGGAGCAACGCCGGGACCGCCCCTTCGCCGCGCCGACGCCGGACGTTCGCCTCCATCCGGCGGCGAACTCTACCGGACGGGTCTCATCGCCTCCGGAGCGACACCACGCCGAGTTCCTTCATCAGGTAGAGCAGTGCCTGTCGCGAAACCCCGAGGTCGCGCGCCGCGCGGGTCCGATTGCCTCCCGAACGCTCCAGCGCCTCCCGCACGAGCCTCCTCCGATGCGCCGCGACGCGGGAACGGTAGTCGCCGCCGGCGTTCGCGGGCCTGCCGTCGCGGCGGACCGATACCGGAAGCAGGTCCGCCGAAACCGCGCCGCCCCTCTCGGCGAGCGCCGCCGCCTGGCAGATGGCGTTCTGCAGCTCCCGGACGTTGCCCGGCCACGGGTGCGCGAGAAGAATCGCCTGCGCCTCCGGGGTGAGCCGGAGCGGATCGCGCGAGAACTCTTTCGCGTATCGGTCCAGGTAGTGTCGCGCGAGGAGAAGCGCGTCGCGCCCCCGGTCCCGGAGCGGCGGCAGCGCAATCACGGCCACGTGGAGGCGGTAGTAGAGGTCCTCCCGGAAGCGCCCGGCCTCGACTTCCTTCGCCAGGTCCCGCGACGTCGCCGAGACGACCCGGATGTCCACGGCGCGGGACCGGTTCTCGCCCACCCGCCTCAGCTCGCGCTCCTGGAGGGCGCGCAGCAGCTTCGCCTGCAGCGCCGGACCCAGGTCGCCGATCTCGTCGAAGAACAGGGTGCCCCCGGATGCTTCCTCGAGCAGCCCGCGCCGGTCGCGATCCGCGCCCGTGAACGCGCCGCGGGCGTGGCCGAAGAGCTCGCTCTCCAGGAGCGCCGCCGGTATGGCCGAGACGTTCACGGAGACGAACGGCCCGGACGAGCGCGGCGACAGGTTGTGCACCGCGCGGGCCACCGCTTCCTTGCCGCTCCCGGACTCTCCCAGCACGAGAACGGTCAG
This sequence comes from Acidobacteriota bacterium, assembly GCA_046732075.1. Classification (GTDB taxonomy): domain Bacteria; phylum Acidobacteriota; class Thermoanaerobaculia; order UBA5066; family Gp7-AA6; genus Gp7-AA6. The sequence goes on from JBKPMI010000316.1 coordinate 5,894, forward strand.
GTTCTGCGGGGCGAATCGCAGGAGCCGCCGATACGCCTCCTGCATGGAGGCGTCGGACGTCACGATCCCCATCCGCCGCCATCCCTTCGCGAAGTCCGACGGCGCCTCGCCGTCCCGCGGACGGTAGAGGAGCGTCTCGAGGACGAGAGCGATCGGCCCGCCCACCTCCTCGCCGACCGCCGGAGCGAGCGCGAGGTCGAACCGCGCCGCTCCCGCGTCGAGCCGCCGCTTCGCCACCGGATTCCCGTTCGCCGGTCGGACGCCCAACCGCACGACGTCCCGTCCCTCGCCATCCGTGATCGCGAGGGCATCGAGGCCGAGCGCCGGAAGCGGCGACGGCGGCGCTTCGCCGCCAGAGGCTGCCGCGGCGACCGCGTCCCGCAGGGCCCGAAGCGCTTCCGGAGGCGGTCCCGTCCGGGGGCCGCCGCCGGAGTCGCTAGTCACGTACAAGGATTGTCTCGAGATCCCGGAAGAAACGCGGGTACGACTTGCCGACGCAGTCAGGGGACTCGACGAGAAGGGAGGGCAGCGCGAGCGAGACCAGGCCCGCGGCCATCGCGAGCCGGTGGTCGTCGAACGTCGGAACGCGTCGCGTCGCTCGCTCAACGCCTGCGGGCGGGCCGGTGATCGCGATCTCGTCTTCCCCGGCGACGCAGCGGACCCCCGCGGCGTCGGCGAGCGCCTGCACCCCCGCGATCCGGTTGCTCTCCTTCCACCGGAGGTGCGCGATCCCGCGAAACCGGGTCTCGCCGTTCGCGAACATCGCGAGCGCCGCGAGCGCGGGCACGGCGTCCGGGAAATCCCGGGCTTCGACCGCGACCGGCGCGAGCGCGCCGCCGATCCGTCGCGCGCGGATCTCCCCGGCGCGCCGTTCGACCTCGACTCCCATCGCGGCGACGACGTCGACCGCGCGGGCGTCGGCGTCGGGAGAAGGCCAGCGGAGAGCGGTCACGCGGACCTCTCCCCCCGCGATGCCGGCCGCCGCGAAGAACGGCAGCGCGGACGACCAGTCTCCGGGGACTTCGTACGACGCGAGCGGGGCGCTCCCCCGCTCGACGAAGAACCCGTCGGCGCGGCGCCGGATGGAGTGGCCGAAGTCCGCGATGGCGTTCGCGGTGACCTCGACGTAGGGAGCCGACGCCACGGCGCCCCCGGGACGAACCGTGAGCCCTCCGTCGACGGCGACCCCCGCGATCAAGAGCGCCGAAAGAAACTGGCCGGACCGCGAGGCGTCCACGGTGACCTCTCCGGAGCGGAGGCGCCCTCCCCGGATGGCGAGCGGCAGGGAATCGTCGTCGCCCGAGGATTCGATCGACGCGCCGGCGGAGCGCAACGCGGCCACGAGCTCCGCCATCGGCCGCCGCTCGAGCTGCGCCGATCCCGTCAGCCGGTAGCGCCCCGGGACCGCCGCCGCGACCGCCGCGAGAAAGCGCGCGGCGGTGCCGGAGTCTCCGGCGTCCAGGACGACCTCCTCGCCGGAGGCGCGGCCGAGCGGTCCCCGGACCGTGAGACCCGCCGGCGTGGCGCCGACGACCGCTCCCATCGCGGTCAGGCAGCGGAGGAGGGCCCGGGTGTCTGCCGAGTCGAGCGGGTGAACGATCTCGACGGGCGCGGGGCTGAGCGCCGCGAGAAGGAGGGCGCGGTTCGTTCCGCTCTTGGATGGTGGCGCGGCGAGGGTGCCGCGAACGGAGCGGGCGGGTGGGATAGCGATGTAGTTGGTCACGAGGGGTTTCAGGGGACCGGATCAGGAGTCAGGGGCAAAGGTTTCAGATGTCAGGTGCCAGGTGTCAGGAACAAACACGAAGAAGGGCCCCTGAGACCTGAAACCTGAAACCTGACACCTGTGCCCCTGGAACCTTCCCCGGCCCCGGACACCTACAACCCCACCAGTCGCGTCTCCCCCGTATCCAGCACCTCCATCCACCGCCGCTCGTCCACGAACGCCGGAAGGATTTCGACCCGGCCGCCGTCCACGTTCTCGGACCAGGAGCGGTGGAAGTGCCCGAGTAGCAGGACGTCGTAGCCCTCCCGGAACCGCCGCGTGGCGAACGCTCGGATCATTTCGACCGGCAGCCGCGTCTTGTGCTTGAAGTTGGAGCGGTAGAGCCGGGCCTCCACCTTCCAGACGAATCGGTTTGCGAGGCGCCGGGGTAGAAAGTCGATCGCGGCCCGGGACATCCGGTTCTTGGATATGGCGCGCCAGAGGCGGTAGGGCCGGTCCTCCTCGTTCAGGAGGTCGCCGTGCGTCAGCAGGAAGCGCCGGCTTCCGGCCTCGAACGACTCCTCGTCGCACACTTTCTCGAACTTGGACTCGACGTACGAGCCCCGCAGGAAGAAGTCTCGGTTGCCCTCCACGTAAGTCACCGGCACCCCATCTGCCCGGAGCCGGTCGACGGTCTCCAGGAAGCGCCCGATCGCGGGGGTCTGGAACTTGGGGTGTGCGATGAAGA
>JBKPMI010000317.1:0-10327 GCA_046732075.1 Acidobacteriota bacterium
AGGGAGAACTTCTCCCAGGGGGTTTTCATCCAAAAGAAGCTATCAGCTGATAGCTTTTTTCCGTGGCGTTCCGCGACGACCTCTACCCCGACGAGTACTTCGACCAGCTCCACCGGGTTACGCGGTTCGCGGCCCCGCAGCGCAAGTGGGCCGAGCGCGACCGCGACATCCTCGCGCTCGCCGACCCGTCCCCGAACCAGACGGTCCTCGATCTCGGAAGCGCCCTCGGCGACGTCTGCTTCCTCCTCGCGCCGCGCGTGAAAGAAGCGATCGGCGTCGACGCCTCGCCGCGCGCCCTCGAGCTCGCGCGGGCCCGCGCCCGGGAGCGCGGCTTCGAGAACGTCCGCTTCCTCGAGGAGGACGTGGCGGACCTGTCGACGCTCCCGTCCGGATCGGTCGACGTCGCCGGCGCGTTCGACCTGCTCGAGCACGTCGACGACGACACCGTGCGCCGCATGCTCCGATCGCTGTCGCGCGTTCTCAAGCCAGGCGGCCGGTTCGTCGCGTACACGCCCAACCGGGAGCACTACGTCGAGCGCCTCAAGGCGCGCGGGATCCTGCTCAAGCAGTTTCCGGAGCACATCGCGGTCCGGCGGCCGCGCGAGATCCGCCGGCTGTTGCAGGAGGAGGGCTGGGGCGTCCGTTCCCTGCGCTATTCGCCGGCGCCCTTCCCCGGGGTCCGCTGGCTCGAGCGCGTTCTCTGGCGGCTGCCGCTCCTCGGCCGGCTCTTCCGCTACCGGATCCTGGTCGAGGCGGAGCCGCGGGAGGCCCGGCCGGCGCGTTAGACTGACCGTTTCCATGCGCGCCTCGGTCGTCATTCCCTGCCGCAACGCGGAAAACACGGTCGCCGATGCGATCCATTCGGCATTCGCACAGACCGAGCCCCCGCTCGAGGTCCTCGTCGTGGACGACGCCTCGACCGACTCCTCCGCGGACGTCGCCCGCCGCGCCGGAGCCCGAGTCGTCGAGAACCGCACCCGCCGCAATGCGGGGGGCGCCCGCAACGCCGGCATCGCCGCAGCGAAGGGGGACGCCTTCGCGTTTCTCGACGCGGACGCGGTCGCTCCCCCGGACTGGCTCGCTCGGACGCGCGCCGTCTTCGAGCGGGATCCCGCGATCGTCGCGGTCGGCGGCCGCATCGCGAACGGGCGGCCGGGCCGGTGGGGAGAGCTCGACTGGTTCCTGAACCACTCCGAGTGGATCCGAGCGGCGAATCCGGGTCCGCGCAACAACATCCCGACGATGGGGATCGTGTACCGGCGAGACGCGGTGGGCGACGTCCGTTTCCCGGAGTCGAACTCCGGCGAGGACACGGCGTTCGCGCTCGCGGTCGCGGCTCGCAGCGGCACGCTCTGGTACGACCCCGCGATCGTCCTCACGCACTTCCACGAGCGGCTCGACGCCGCGGCGTTCCGCGAGAAGCAGTTCGCGTGCGGGAAGACGATCTACTGGACCCGAGCGCAGCTCGACCGGCCGGGCAAGGTGCTCGTCCGGTGGCCCGCTTTAAACTTCCTGTTTCCACACCTCTGGATGACGGTCGCGCGGATGGCCCGGGCCGGATATGCCGGGCGCGCCGTCTCGCTCTTCCCGTGGCTCCTGGCTGGCGAGATCCATCGCATCCGGGGCTTTTTTGAAGCGCGGAAAGAACGTCCGGTCGGGACACTCCCATCGCGGCGCGAGGAGTCTCCCGAGGTAATCGAGGGAGGAGCCTCGCGCCGCGGGAGCGCGAGCGCAGCGAGGGACCAGGCGATCGGTCGAGCCGGTCTGGCGCGCCCTGCGCCGCGGCAACCCCAGGTCCCCTCCACGCCACCCCGCCGAGACTCCCTCAGCGTCACGCGCTCGCCCGCGACTGGGTCGCTCCGGGCGACGCGCTCGCGCAGTGGACGCACTTCGTGACTTCCGTCTGCAACGCGCGATGCGCGCACTGCTTCTACCCGATCAACGCCGGCAAGAACGAGCTCACGCTCGCGGAGATCGAGCGTTTCGTCGAAACCCTCCCCCCGATCCGGCTGCTCCTGATCTCGGGCGGCGAGCCGTTCCTGCGGCGCGACCTCCCCGAGATCATCCGCGCGTACTTCGAGCGCTGCGGCGTCTTCAACGTGGGCGTTCCGACGAACGGCTTCGCTGCCGCCGAGATCGCCGCGGTCGCCCGCCGGATCTGCTCCTTCTCCCCGGAGCTCTCGCTCGGGATCTCGGTCTCGATCGACGGCTTCCAGGAATTCCACGACCGCGTGCGCGCGGTGCCGGGCCTGTACGACCGGGCGCTCGCCAGCCTGGAGTCGCTCCTCGAGCTCTCGCGGTCGACCCCGAACCTGACGGTCGGTGTCACGACCGTCTTCATGCGCGACAATCAGAAGGAGATCGAGAAGTTCTGCGAGTTCATCTGGGAACGGTATCGCCCGAGCCACCACTCGCTCGGCTTCATCCGCGGGGACGCGTACGACCCGCAGCTGAAGGACGGCCTCGACGTGGATCTCTTCGAGAAGCTGTCGCGCCGGATCGATTCCCGATATCCGCCGGACGAGGCCCGCACCGGCTGGCGCGGCGCGCGGACCCGCGCGCGGCGCGAGATCAACCGGCGGCGGTTCGAGTACGTGGCGCGCCAGGCGCGCGGCGGAGGGTTCGAGGGTTTCTGCCACGCCGGTGAGCGCGAGTTCGTCCTGACCGAGGACGGCGTGATCTACGGCTGCGAGCTCATCGGGACTCCGCTCGGAAACGTCCGGGAGTCCGGTTACGACTTCTCGAGGATCCGGGAGAGCGAGGCCGTCGCCCGGTTCGTGACGGACAAGCGCGCGCGCCTCTGCCGCTGCACGCACGAGTGCAACGCGCGCACGATGATCCTCTTCGACGCGGCGAACGCGTTGCCCGTGATCGCGGCGATGGCCGGGTTCGAGCCGGCGCGGGCGAGGCCGTCGTGAGCCGGGGAAAGAACGGGCTCCGCCTGAAGTCGCTCAAGTACATGCTCGAGCTGACCAGCCGCTGCAACCTGCGCTGCGGCATGTGCCCGATGGACGTCCTCACCCGGCCGTTCGAGGACGCGCCGTGGGACATGGTCGAGGACGTCTCGCGCCAGATGAAGGAACTGGGTCTCTCGATGCGCTACCTGCACGAGATGGGCGAGCCCTTCCTCTACAAAAGGCTGCCCGAGGCGATCGACCTCTTTCCGGGAGTATGCGTCTCGACGAACGCTACGCTCCTCACGGAGGAGTGGGCGAAGAAGATCCTCTCCACTTCGCTCGTGAAGATCCGCCTCTGCATCGACACGCTGAAGCCGGAGGTCTACCCGATCGTTCGGAAGGGCGGGAAGTTCGACGCCGTCGTCGAGAACATCCGCCGCTTCCTGGAGATGTCGAAGGGAAAGAAGATCACGGTCGAGATCCAGCGGATGATCACGACCCAGACGCACGACGAATCCGTCCAGTCCTTCCGGGACTTCTTCCGGCTCGACCGATACCCGCAGGCCGTCGTAATCCAGAAGACCTGCGAGGGCCTCGACACGTCGGAGGTGACCGAGCTGCACCAGGCGTACTACGGCTGCTTTCAGGGAACGCCGTACCAGTGGTTCGTGATCCTCTGCAACGGCGACGTCACGCACTGCTGCTACGACTACGACGGCACCCAGAAGCTGGGCAACGTGCGACAGAACACCATCCCGGAGATTGCAAACTCGCCGTTTCTCTCGACGATCGAGGAGGGCTTCCGCTCCCACGACTTCTCGGCGCTCCCGCGTTGCGCGGAGTGCTTCAAGAACCCGGCCGCGAAACCGCCGTTGACCGACCGGATCTGGAGGTACGCGCAGATCTTCCCGTGGAAGGACCCCTTCCGGAGGCTGCTGAACCTGCCGGGCGGAGAGAACTAGGCCCCGTCACCCCGAATCCGGCGTTCGTCCTCGCCCTGAAAACCCTCCCCCGCCCGTCCCGTATCCCCCGGGATCGGCAGGCCCGACGCCTGCCCTGGAGGCGACATGACCATTCGATTCCCTCAACCGGCGACCCGGCTCGCGTGCTCGGCCGCGTTCGCCGCGCTCGTTCTCGCAGCCCCGACCATGACGGCCCAGACGGCTTCACCCGGCGAGCCCTCGAAGGCGCGCCTCATGACCCTCGACATCGGCGGCATGGACTCGGGAACCCAGGCGTGCACCGACTTCTACCAGTACGCCAACGGCGGCTGGCTGACGTCGAACCCGATTCCCTCGGACCGGCCGCGATGGGGCACGTTCGACGAGCTATTCCAGCGCAACCAGAACGACCTCCGCGCGACCCTCGAACGGCTCGCGGCCGACCGCTCCGCGCCGGAAGGCTCGGAGGAGCGCAAGCTCGGCGACTTCTACGCCTCGTGCATGGACGAGGCGGCGATCGAGACGAACAATCTCAAGCCGATCGAGCCGGAGCTCGCCCGGATCGAAGCGATTCAGAACGCCGCCGGACTGCGGGCCGAAATCGGGCGGCTGCAGGCGCAGGGGGTCGGCGTCGTATTCGCGTTCGGCTCGGAAGAGGACCGGAAGAACTCGTCGCAGGTCATCGCGGCCGCCCTCCAGGGAGGGCTCGGGCTGCCGGACCGCGACTATTACCTGAAGAAGGACGCGAAGTCGGCCGAGCTCCGGAAGAAGTACGTCGAGCACGTCGCGAAGATGCTGGAGCTCGCCGGCGCGAAACCGGCGAAGGCGGCCGCCGACGCGAAGGCGATCGCGGCGCTCGAGACGCAGCTCGCGCAGGCATCCATGGACAACGTCGAGATCCGGGACCCGGACAAGACGCATCACCCGATGTCGCTGGAAGCCTTCTCCAAGACGAACCCGGGACTCGAGTGGGCCGCGTTCTTTCGTGAGCAGAACCTCCCGGCGGACGTCTCGATCAACGTCTGGCAGCCCGACTTCTTCCGCGCCGCCGACAAGCTGTTGAAGTCGGTACCGCTGGCGACCTGGAAGGCGTACCTCCGCTGGCACGCGCTGAACGCGATCGCATACGCGCTTCCGAAGCGTTTCGTGGACGAAAACTTCGCTTTCAACGGGACGACCCTGTCGGGCACCCCGCAGATCCAGCCACGCTGGAAGCGCTGCGTCAACGCGACGGACGGCGCGATGGGAATGGCGCTCGGAAAGCTGTACGTCAAGGAGCACTTCCCGCCGGAGGCCAAGCGCCGCGCGGACGAGCTCGTCCAGAACCTCCTCGCCGCCCTGAAGGACGACATCAAGACTCTTTCCTGGATGAGCGAGGCGACGAAGCAGGCCGCATTGAAGAAGGTCGAGGCCTTCGGCACCAAGATCGGCTACCCCGACAAGTGGCGCGATTACTCCACGCTTCCGGTGTCGCGCGCGTCCTACGCCGGCAACGCGATCGCCGGGTCCGCGTTCGAGGTCCGGCGGGATTTCAACAAGATCGGCAAGGCGGTCGACAAGTCCGACTGGGCTTTGACACCGCCCGAGGTCAACGCGTACAACAACTCGGCGAAGAACGAGATCGTCTTCCCGGCCGGGATCCTGCAGCCGCCGTTCTTCTACCCGGACGGGGACGACGCCATCAACTACGGGGCGATTGGCGCGGTCATCGGCCACGAGATCATCCACGGGTTCGACAACTCCGGCCGCAAGTTCGACGCCCAGGGGAACCAGGTGGACTGGTGGACCGCGGAGGACGCGAAGAGGTTTGACGAGGGCGCGAGCTGCATCATCAAGCAGTTCGACGGCTTTGTCGTCGACGCCGACGTCCACGAAAAGGGCGCGCTCGTCCAGGGCGAGTCGATCGCGGACCTGGGCGGGATGACGATCGCGTACCGGGCGTACAAGAAGAGCCTGGAGGGAAAGCCCGCTCCCGCGCCGATCGACGGGCTGACCGGAGACCAGCGGTTCTTCGTCGCGAACGGACGCATCTGGGCCGCGAACCACCGACCCGAGTTCGCGCAGCTCATGGCGAAGACGAACGAGCATCCCCTCGGCCGGTTCCGCTCGATCGGGAGCGTCTCGAACATGTCGGAGTTCGCGCAGGTCTTCGGTTGCGAGGCCGGTTCCCCGATGGTCCACGAGCCGCGGTGCCAGATCTGGTGATTTCCGGAAAAGGGGACAGATTTATTTTCCGAAAATAGATCTGTCCCCATTTCGCCCGCGTAGCATCAAAAATGCAGGCGGGCAGAGCTTTTTTCGCCGGGGCGTTCCTCCTGCTGTCCGGCGCGGCGGGGGCAGTCGCCCACGAGCTCGGCACGATCCGGACGTTCGCGACCTTGCACAGGGACGGGACGTTCGCGGTCGAGCTGATCCTGGACCGGGAGCACCTGCCGCCGGGCTTCGGCACGCGTCAGACGGCCGGCTCCGTGGGGATCGAGGGACTGACTCCGGCGCTCGAGGCGAAAGTCGGCGCCATCCTCCGGCCGGCGGTCGGCGGCGCGCGACCGGCGTTCGACGGGCGCGCCGTCCCGGGCCGCGTCGAGCTCGTCCGGAACCCGGGCGCCAGGGACGACGCCGTCGCGGCCGCCGCGGAGCTCCGGCTCCGGCTGACCGGTCGGATCCCCGCCGGCGCGAAAGCCTTCACGTGGTCGAACGCCGTGAGGCTGGGAACGTACATGCTGACCCTCGAGAGCGAGGGGGACCAGAACGTCGAGCGGCAGTGGCTCGAGAACGGCGCCGAGAGCCAACCGTTCGCGCTCGCGGCGACGATCGTTCCGCCGACGCGGGCGCAGGTCGTGGTGACTTACCTCAGGCTCGGATTCACGCACATCCTCCCGAAGGGGACGGACCACATCCTGTTCGTGCTCGGGATCTTCCTTCTCTCGACGCGCCTCAAACCGGTGCTGCTGCAGGTCACGGCGTTCACGGTCGCGCACACGATCACGCTCGCGTTGACGATCTACGGCGTCGTGTCACTCGCCCGCTCGGTCGTGGAGCCGCTGATCGCGCTCTCGATCGTCTACGTGGCCGTCGAGAACGTCACGACCTCGGAGCTGAAACCCTGGCGCGTCGCGCTCGTGTTCGCGTTCGGGCTGCTCCACGGCATGGGCTTCGCAGGCGTCCTGACCGAGCTCGGGTTGCCGCGATCCGAGTTCGTTCCGGCGCTCCTCTCGTTCAACCTCGGGGTCGAAGGCGGGCAGCTCACCGTGATCGGGATCGCGCTCCTGCTCTGCGGGCTGCCGTTCCGGGAAAAGGCTTGGTACCGGGCGCGGGTCGTGGTGCCCGCCTCGATTGCAATCGCGGCCGTCGGCTTCTACTGGGCGGTGGAGCGGATCGTGGGACGCGTCTAGCCCGGCTCGATCACCGTCTCGTAGTGCTGCGACCGCGCGTCGAAGCGGGCGAGCAGCCGCCGCGCCTTTTCGGGCACGACCGCGGTTTCGTAGTCCTCGCCGGCGAACTCGCGCACCGCTTCCATCGAGTCGAACCAGAGGATGGTCATGAACTCGACTCCCTCCGGGACGTCGCGCTTCAACAGGTGCTCGCCCGTGAGTCCCCGGATGCCCCGCCGCGCGATGCCCGGCAGGATCTCGGATCTCAGAAGGTCCTCGTACGCCGCCGCGTTGTCGCGGGTCGTCCAGCCGTGCCAGACGCGGGCGATCACTGGAATTCCTAATCCTCAGGCCGAGAGTCCGTCGGTCAGCGAAGCTGGGAGTCTAGAACCGGCGCGCGTAACTCGCCAGAAAGAGAGACGGAACGAAGTCCGCGCCGATTCGTCGGCCGAGCGACCTGTCGAGCAAGCTGTCGAGCTTGTTCTGGTAGGCGCGTATCGGGTAGCTGATGGAAGCCGTGTTCGCCCCCAGGGTCCAGGTCAACCCTGGTTCTACGAAGATTTCGTAGCCGGGTCTGCGCCAGTAGAGATCGCCTCCGCCGATGACATCCCGTACGGGAACTCCGTTGACTCGGCCGCCGAGACTGAAGACGAACCCATCGAGAACCGGCAGGAGATAGGCCACGCCCAGACGCCCCGAATAGGTGTCCGGAACTCCCCGAAGCGAACCTGCCTGTATGACGTCGGTCTTTTCGTTGAGACTGAGTCCGTAATAGCCGGACGCGTACGCGTAGAAAGGACCTGCGATCTTCGCCGTACCCTGGGCCCTCAGGAGAACCTCCCAGCCTCCCGTGCCCAATTGAAAGGCTTCGTCGATCGGGCGTTCCACCTCGCCGGCGGCCGAAAAGACCGTGCCTTGCACTTTGTCCGAACCGGTCGGCGCCTTGATTCCAAGACCCACGGATCCCGCGATCTTCGAGGTCTGGGACGGATTCGACAGCCAGTATTCGGCTTGAAAGGAAATGTCGCCGAGTCCGCTCGCGCGGTACTCGTAGACCCGGTGCGACGCCGGGGTGCCCGCCATGACCGAACCGGAGCCCGATGCAAACGGCACGGTGAGATCGAGGCTGAGGCGATCCGTCACGCCATACAAGACGTCCACGTTCAAGAGGCTGACCGTTCGGCTCGGTGGCCTTCCAAAAGGGGCCTTCGCATCGTTGCGCCGATCGCCGAGATAGAAGTCATCCGTGTCGGCGTACTGATAGGAGAGCTGGGCCTGCCACTGCTTCGTGCCGAGAAACGGCTGGTTCTGGACACCCAGACTGGGTGCGGTAAATCGGACGGGCTGTCAGCCCTGTCCCGAAGCCGGCCGAGCGACCGCGATCCAGCCGAAGGCGATCAAACAAATGATCGTTGGAGAGAAACGGGCGATGACTCTTCCACGCATTCACCACCTCCTGCTTCTCATTGGAAGCGGCAGGTCGGGCTACTGGTCGGCCCGGCGGGCCGGGTCCCTGGAAAGGCGGTTTTGCGGGATTATCCGTCTGCTTTCCCGGGAGGGTCAATCTCCAGCCAACCGGACTCCGGACAAAGCACTTATCGCAGCGCGGTCCTCAGGCTCCGGAGCGCCCACACGAACGCCGCCACCGTGCCCGCGGCGTACGCGCCGGCTTCGAGCGCGAGACGGCCCACGTGCATCCCGCCGAAGGCGATCCCGCGAAGGATGTCCACCGACCACGTCAGCGGGTTGGCGTAGGCGACGGCCCGGAACCACGACGGCATCCGGTCGATCGGATAGAACACCGGCGAGATCAAGAGCGCTCCGAGAAAGACGATGTTCTGAAACGTGGCGTACGCGTCCATCCGGCGGATCCGGATCGCCGCCGCGAAGAGAAAAAAGAACCACAGCGGGATCGCGGCGAGCGCCGCCACGAAGAGGCCCGCGAGCCGTCCGGACCCGACCGGGACGCGGAGCACGAAGATCGCCGCGGCGATCAGCACCAGCGACTGGAGCGCGCCCATCCCGAGGTTGAAGAGGAGTCGGCCGCCGAGAAAGTTCGCCCGCGTGAGCGGGTAGGTGAGGTGCTCGAAGAAGATCCCGTTGTCGCGATCCGTAAAGAGAGCCCAGGACGAGTTCACCGCGAGCGTCTGTCCCGCCATGACGAGAATCCCGGGGAGCAGGAACGACGAGTAGCTCCCTCCCGCGATGTCGGCCACGAGAAGGTGCGACAGGCCCGCGCCGAGCGCGAGGAGATACCCGGCGGGATAGCAGAGGTCCCAGAAGAGCCAACCGAAGTTGGAGAAGCGAAAGCGGGTCTCCCTTTCGGCGACCGCGGCCACCCGCCGCCACGGCGGGAACGCGGCTGCGCTCACTTCCCGTCCCCTTCCCCGATCGCCTCGAGGAACGCGTCTTCGAGAGACGCGGAGGAGACTTCGAAGTCGGCGACCCGGTAGCGCGCCGAGAGGGCGGCCAGGAAATTTGCGGCGTCCCGGCGCGAGCCGGAAAGGCGGATCGTCAGCCGCCGGTCCGCGAACGTCTGCGACGCGGGGTGGTAGTCGGCGAGGAACTCGGGCAACCCCTGCGGGTCCTCATCGAAGACGATGCGCAACTCGAGCGTCGGTGCGTGAAGTCTCTTGACCGAGTCGACGTCGCCCCGCGCGACGGCGCGGCCGTGCGCGACGATCAGGATCTCGTCGCACAGGCGTTCCGCCTCGTCCATGTTCTGGGTGGTCAGCACGACGGTCCGGCCCTCCCGGGCGATCTCGCGGATCCGCTCCAGGACCTCGCGTTTCGCGAGCGGGTCCATTCCGGTCGTCGCCTCGTCCAGGAAGAGGATCGGAGAGTCCAGGAGGAAGATCTTGGCGACCTGAACACGGCGCCGCATGCCGATCGAGAGGTCCGCCGCCTTTTCCGAGAGAACCTCGCCGAGACCGAAGCGCTCGACGACCGCGGGCAGGCGCCGGTCGGTGTCCTCCGACGGCTGCCCGTGGAGTCGGGCGTACACGCGGAAGTTGTCCTTGACCGAGAGAAACTGCTCGGACGCGTTGTCCTGGAGCACCGCGGCGATCGACCTCCGGACGGCGAAGCCTTCTCGGACCGGATCGAATCCCGCGACTCG
>JBKPMI010000318.1:0-1606 GCA_046732075.1 Acidobacteriota bacterium
AGCCTCTCCCTCTCGCGCGTCAGCCTCTCCAGGTGCCGCCGGTTCTCGATCGCCATCCCGCAGAGTCCGGCGAGCGATGTCAGAAACCGCGCATCGTCGTCATCGAAGGAGACGCGACCGCCCCGGCGCTGCTCCTTGTCCGCGAGCACCAGGGCGCCGGCCGTGCGCCCGCCCGCGCGGATCGCGACGCCGATGGCGGCGGAGACCGGCGTCCGGAGAAAACGGAAGCGTTCCCGGGTCACTGCGCTGTCCGAGCGCATCACGTCGCGGAGGAACTCGTCCTCCGCCACGACGGACTCCGGCTGGCGCCTCGGAAATCCCACGCGGGCTTCGGCACGGCGGGCTCCGCCGTCCGCGAAAGTCGCGAGGTACCCGCGGGACGCGTCGAGCACGCCGACCGCCCGGCCGAGGACGTCCTCGACCAGCGCGTCCTCGCTCGGGAGGGACCCGAGCGAGAGGCCGGCGTCGTAGAGCGTTTCGAGGAGGAGGAGTTTGTGCTGGGTCTCGAACGGCGGGATCGCCCGATCCATTACTTCGCCGAAGCGAGCACCTTCGCGCGCCGAAGCTCCGCCACGGTCTGCTCCGAGGGGCGGGTAGGGGCCCAGGCCGGGTTCCATTTTCGGTTTTCCTCCAGGAGCTTGTCCGCTCGGTCGAGATCGCCCTGCTTCGCGAGGATGGCCGCGAGCTGCGCCCTCGCCTCGTAGACCATGAGCCGCCCCTCGAACCGCTGCCAGCCATTGGGCGGGTCGATCATTTCCTTCAGCAGCGGCACGGCCTCGGCGTCCTTGCCGAGCGCGAGCTTCGCGCGGACCATCACCCAGTTCCAGTCGGCCCAGTAGGGCTTGTAGTCCGGGCGGTTCTTGTTCATCTCGCGGAAGTGCTGTTCGGCTTTCGGCTTCAGCTCGGCCAGCCGCTTCTCGGCCTCGGCGGGTCTCCCCTCCAGCAGGTCGTACACGGAAAGAACGAGCGGATGCGCGACCTCGGTGTGTTCGTCCTTGGGGATCTGCTCCAACCTCGGCAAGAGCGAGCGCGCCGCCGCGACGTCCCCCCCGAGGTACGCGGAGCGGAGCGCGTGGTAGAGGTACGGCGCTTTTTCCTGATCGGTGGGTACGACGTCGGCGCCCTTCACGTAGCTCTGGAACGCCTTCGCATAATCGCCCTTCCCCTCGTAGGCCACGCCGAGGTGGTCGTAAGCGGGGAAGAAGTCGGGCTTGATCTGGAGCGCGTGGTTCAGGTTGGCGATCGCCTCGTCGTAGTGGCCCGAGTACGCCTGGATCTCGCCGATCGAGTCGTGCGGGTTGGCCTGGTCCGGCGCCATGAACTGGTATTTCCGGAGATTCTCGAGGGCCCGGTCGTACTCGCCGCGATAGCCGTAGTGGTAGCCGATCATGTTGTAGGCGTCGGCGCTGTTCGGGTCGACCTCGAGCAGCCGGCTGAACACCCGGACCGCCTCCTCCGCCCGCCCCTTCGACATCTCGTACTGCGCGACCGTGGTCGTGGCGCGGAAGTCGTCCGGGTACCGCTTCAGGATCTCCTGCGCGACCTTGAGCCTCTCCTCCGGACCCTTTTCGGCGATCGCCTCGTGCAGGTCGATGTGGCGCTGCTC
>JBKPMI010000319.1:0-3166 GCA_046732075.1 Acidobacteriota bacterium
GCTCCCACGCGAGGGCGAGCGCGGCGCCGAGCGCCTCGGGCCGCGGCGGCACGACGAACCCGGTCTCGCCGTCGGAGACGAACTCGAGCGGGCCGCCGGCGTCGGTCGTGGTCAGCACCGGCTTCCCCGACAGGAACGCCTCGAGCGGCACGTAACCCAGGTCTTCCTCTTCCGGCGCCACGACCACGAGTCGCGCGCCCGCGTAGAGGTCGAGAAGTGCATCGTCGTCGGCGCGCGGAATCCACCGCACCCGTTCGTCGATCTCGAGCTCCCGGGAGAGCCGCTTCAACCTCTCCTCCTCGGGCCCCTGCCCCACGACCGTCAGGCGCGCGGCCGGCGCGTGGGCCAGGGCGCGAAGCGGAAGGTCCGGCCGCTTCCAGCCGTCCAGGCGTCCCACCGTCAGGGCGTAGTCGCCGAACGGACCGGTCCGGTAGCGGCCCACGAGCGGCGGCGGATGGTAGAGCGGCTCGCTCTCGATCCCGTTGAAGCGGCGGAGTCGGGCGGCGACCGTGCGCGAGTTCGCGAACACCTTCCGCGACTCGGTCAGGCCGAGCCGATCGACCGCGGCGATCGTTTCGCGGGTCCGCCGGTCCTCCGTGGAGGAGCTGAAGTCGCTCCACGGCGTCCCGAACTGGTCGTAGGCCTGCCGGTACTGGTGGATCACCCAGGCGATCTTGTTCGGGTGACGCACCACGTAGCTCGGGAAGCGGGTCGCGATCACCGCGTCCACGGGTCGTCCCGCCACCTCCTCGAGGTCGAGCGACCTCCACGCGAGCGCCGAGCGGAGCAGGTCGAACCGGGTGCGCTCGATGAGCGGAATCGTGACGAGGTCGGCCTCGATGCCGCGGGCCACGAGCTCCTCGGTCAGGCGGCGCACGTGCCGCTCCGCGCCCCCGCCGGAGAACGGGGACTGGACGGCCGCGACGAGAACGCGGGGCGGCGTCATCGCGGACGCCGCGTCCAGCGCCCGTGGCGGAGCGGGACTCTCACTCGGCGGGGACGCGCGCGATCACCGCGTAGTCCTGCGGGCCGAACAGAATCGCGTTGAGAAGGGCGTCGTTCCCGGAGCCTTCGACCAGCCGCTCGGACTCGGGCAGCGGCGAGAGGAACTCCAGGCGGTAGTCCCGGAAGCCCGCGGCATCACAGAGAAACTGGAGCGCCTGCGGCGGGACCGGGCGGACGTGGGTCGGGTCGAGGTAGAACGCGTTCATCGCCGAGAGGGATGTCGTGTTGACGGTCTCGACGATCAATACACCTCCGGGCGCGATCGCGCGGCGCGCTTCCGCCAGGAACCGGTACGTCTGCGCGGCCGGCCAGTGCTCCACGACCTGGAACGCGACGACCGCACCGAGGCTGTCGGCCGGGGCCGCCGCGAGGGCCTCCGCCGCGTCCCCCTCGATCACGTCGAGGCCCGCGGCGCGGCACGTCCGGACGGCGAGGGCGCTCGACTCCACTCCCCGACCCGGGATCCCCTGCTCTTTCAAGAGACGGAGGAACTCGCCGCGGCCGCATCCCGCGTCGAAGATGGGCCCCGGGAGGTTCCGGACGAAAGGCAGATAGAACCGCTGTTTCCGGGCGACGTCCTCGGGGGATCCCCGGAAGCGCTGCTCGAAGAGCGCGTAGACGCTCTCCGGCAGAACGCCGCCGGGATCGGCCGGACCCGCCGGAGCCTCCGGATGCGCCGCGGTCCGCTGCGCTTCCAGGTGGGCGAGGCGGGCGTCCTGGCCCGCGTCGCGTTGCGCGAACTCCCGGCGGAGCCTTTCCACGGAATCCTCCAGCCGCCGGGCCTGGCGCTCGTTGGCGGCGCGGTCCTGCTCGGCCGCGGCGGCCGCGGCGTTCCCGGCCTCGAGCAGCAGGGCGTTGAAGGAAGCCTGGCCGCGCCACAGGAACCGGAGCAGTCGGACGGCGGCGGACTTCGCTCCGAAGAACCGGGCCGCGTCCGGCACGGTGGGCGTCACGTGCTCTTCGGCGCGCCGGAGCGGCGAGCGGATCTCCTCCAGCGCCTTCACTTCGGATGGTGCAGCGGAGGACGCGGACTCGCCGGGAGCGGCCTTCTCGACCGCCGCCCGGATCTCTCGCGCGAGCTCGTCCGTCAGGTCGTCGGTTCGCGCGGTCACGCGTTCCGGATTATCCGCCAGGACCTCGGCCGCGGCGGCGCGGCATGGCATTCCGATTGCGGTAGAGTCCGAGGCGGCTCCGCGGCCGTTCGAGGAGGTCCCATGAAAAAAGCTGCCCTGCTCCTTCTGGCCACGGCCTTCGCGGCCGCGTGCGCGTCCGGCGGACCGCCGGTCGCCCCGGCCCTTCTCGCCGATACGGAAGCCGCGGTCCGGCGCGCCGAGGACGCCGGGGCATCGGAGCGGGCGACCGACCTCATCGCCAAGGCGCGCCGCGCCTGGGACGAGGGCCGGACGGCGTCGGCGCGCGGCGACGGAGAGACCGCCCGCCGGCGGCTGGAGGAGGCGCGCGCCTATGCGGCTGCGGCGGAGGCCCGGGCCAACGCCGAGCGGCTGAAGGGCGAGGCCGCGACCCTGCGCCGGCAGGCGGACGATCTCGAGATCAAGATCCGGGAGCTCCGGGAGCAGTCCCGGAATCCGTAAGCGAGGTGTTGCCGTGAAGACGATCGCCCGAATCCTCCCGCTCGCACTCCTCGTCGTGGCCGCAGCCTGCTCGTCGGGTCCTCCGCCGCGCGAGATCACGGACGCCCGCAACGCCATCCAGGACGCGAAGAACGCGAACGCCGATCAGCTCGCGGCGCGCGAGTACGACGCGGCTCTCGCCCATCTCAAGGTCGCCGAGAACACGTGGGACCAGAAGAAGGACGCGCCGACCTCCATGCACTGGGCACGGCTCGCGGAAGGCGAAGCGCGGCAGGCGCAGTACCGGGCCGAGGCGCGCAACGCGGACGAGGCCGTCCGCCGCGAGGCCGAACGCAAGCGGCAGGACGAGCTCTCGGTGCGGGACGCCGAGATCGCGGCACTCCAGGCCCGCGCCCGGACCGAGGCCGACCGTCGCGCCGCCGAGGCCGAGGCCCGCGCGGCCGCGGAGCGTCGGGCGGCGGAGGATCGACCCGCGATGCAGGAGGCCGCAGCGCGCGAACGGGAGCAGGCCCGCGCCGATCTGGAAGCCCGCCTCACCGCGGAGCGGGCGGCGGCCGAACAGGACGCGG
>JBKPMI010000320.1:0-15624 GCA_046732075.1 Acidobacteriota bacterium
GAACCTCGCCGTCACGCGGAAAAAACGGCCCGACGTCGGATCGACCGTGAGCTGGCACCGGGTCACCTCGACGGTCGTCGAGAATGCGACGCCCGGCGCCTTCAGGCTCACGGGGTAGCGCGTCGCGACCTTCAGCGGAGAGTTGAAGTCGAAGCGGACCCCGGTCGGCGTCACCTCGAGAACCTGCCGCGCCGTCTCCCACCGGACCTTGAGCTCGTACTGATCGGCCTTCGGCCTCTTGGCCTGCTTCCCGGAGTCGCTTCCGCGCGAAGGACGATCGCCCGTCGGCCGCGAGGGCCGGTCTCCGGCGGTGGGTGGTTCGGTCTTTCGATCTGCCATCGGTTCGTTCGGGAAGGGCCGGTAGCTCACGGATCCCCTCCACTCCCTAGCAAAACTTACCGCAGGATATTCCTCGCGGATCGCCCGCCCCGGATTTTGTCCGGTTTTCGTCGATCAGGAGGCTTTCGCGAGCGAGGCCGCCAGCCGGATCGCGGCCTGCATCCCCTGCTTTTCCCGCACGGTCCGGACGCGCGCCTTCTCGGCGGGCTTCAGCCGGCGGACGTATCCCATGTACTTTCCCTGGAGGCGACGCAGCGCGCGGACCTTCGGAGAGATCGCGACGCGGCGCTTCCCGCTCGCGCGGCGCGCTCCCGCGGCGCGACGGCCCGACCCCGATCCGCCTCCCATTCCCTCGAGGCTCGCGAGCCGCTCGCGCAGATCCGCGATCTCTTTCGATCGTCCATTCAACACGGCTTTGACCTGGTTCTGGCGAACTCTCCCCTGAGACATCAGAGACTGCAGCACATAGTGAGACTCGGCGGGGGTCATCCTCATCGTTGTTGTCCTCTTAGAGAAGTCTTGTCACGGGTTTCATTGCAGGGTCGCGAGTGTACAGCAAGGGTCCACATGGGACCTTTCACTATTTCTTACGCGCGCCTCCCGCGGTTGCTTTCTGTTTCAATGGCGGCTTCTTCGCTGCCGCCGCTTTTGCGGCTCGGGGCAGAAGGCCGAGGACGACGTCCGGACGGATCGTCTTGCCCTCGGTCATGACGTACGCGCGGTGCACGATGTTGCGCAGCTCGCGGACGTTGCCCGGCCAGTCGTAGCCGAGCAGCAACTCCAGCGCCTTGGGATCCCATCCCACGACTCCCGAGCGTTCCTGCTCCTCGATCATCTTCCGGAAATGCTCGGCCAGAAGCGCGATGTCTTCGGAGCGCTCGGCGAGCGTCGGGAGCCGGAGCGGGAACACGTTCAGCCGATAGTAGAGATCCTCGCGCAGCTTCTTGTGCTTGATGGCGTCGTGGGGATCCCGGTTCGTGGCGGAGATGAGGCGGACGTCGACCTTGAGTTCCTGCGAGCCGCCGACGCGCCGCAGCGTCCGGTCCTCCAGGACCCGCAGCAGCTTCACCTGCAGCTCCGAGCCCATTTCGGTGATCTCGTCCAGAAAGAGAGTTCCGCCCGCGGCTTCCTCGAAGTAACCCATCCGCCGCTTGTCGGCGCCGGTGAACGACCCGCGCTCGTGGCCGAAGAGCTCGCTCTCGATCAGGGTTGGTGAGATCGCACCGCAATTGAAGGCCACGAAGGGCTTCGCCGCGCGACGCGAGAGCCGGTGGATCGTGCGCGCCGCAACCTCTTTGCCGCTGCCGGAGGCGCCCGTGATCAGGACGGGCGCGTTCGACTTCGCGACCCGGCGGATGATGTCGAAGATCTGCGTCATGACGGGCGACCGTCCAACGAGGTCTCCGAGGCGGCCGGTTTCCTGCAGCTCGGCCCGAAGCGTCTCGACCTCGCTCTCCAGGCGGCGGCGGTCGGCCAGCCGGTTGAAAACGACCTCGAGCTGCGTCGGACGCAGCGGCTTCAGCAGGTAGTCGACGGCGCCCGCCCGGAGGGCCTCGATGGCGTTGTCGATCGATCCCTGGCCGGTGATGACGATTCCCTCCCGATCCGGATCGCTCTCGCGGGCGGCGCGCAGGATCTCGATCCCATCGCCATCGGGCAGGTGGATGTCGACGATCAGGAGACGCGGATCGAATTCCTCGACGGCCTTTGCGGCGTCCTTGACGGTTCCGACCGAGCGGGTTTCGCCGCCCAGGTCTTTGACCGACTCCTCGAGCCCTTTTCGAGTCGCGAGGTCGTCTTCCACGATGAGAACCTTCAAGTCGGTTCCTCCGGAAGTTGGAGAATCGCGGAAACGCGATCCCCTTCTTGGGCCAGCTCTACGCCGCCACCGGCGTCGGCCGCGTACAACCGTGCGCGGGCGAGCCCCATTCCCCAATTCTTTCCGGCACCCGCCGTCCGCGGGGCGAACAGCTTCTCGACGTCGTCGCCCGAAAGACGGCCCAGGTTCTCGATGCGCACGCGCAGATCACCACCCACGCGCTCGCGAACCACGGCGACGGAACCCGGAGCGGATTCGAGCGCGTTGACCACGAGCGCGGTGAGCGCCTCGGCGAGTCGCCTTCGGTCGCCGTTCGCGCGGCCTCCGGTCTCCCCGCGGATCGAAACCCCATCGCCCGCGAAGCTCCGAAGGCTTTCCTCGACCCACTCGTCGAACGAAAAAGTCTCGGGGTGCTCGGGTCGCGCGAGCAGGAGTTCCCTCCCTTTCTCGAAGAGATCGAATGCCCGGGCGAGCTCCGACTTCGCCGTCTCCAGCGACTCGGCAGGATCCTGCCCGCGCGCGTGACGCCGGCTGGCGCCTTCGAGATGCAGCGATACCGCCGAAAGCGGGGTCGCGAGGTCGTGAAAGAAAGAGCGCAGAAACTGCCGTCGGGCAGAGGCTGCGCGATCGTCCGGATCGTGCATCAACTCGGCATCCTTTGTGCTACAAACAGCGGCACCGACGGGTTCATCGTATGTCAAACGCCGCACGCTCCGAAGATGCCCGGGTCGACCTCCGCCGCCCGTTCTCGCCGGTCCGGTCCTCGCTCAAGACCCGCCTGAAGGTCCTGGCATTCACCGGGCTCGCGATCATCGCGGCGTGGCTCTACTACACGGTCAACCAGGTCCTGACGATGCACGACGTCACGCGCGACATCCAGCGGACGACGGATCTCCGCGAGCGCGTGGGCGATGCAAAGAACGCGTTGGGCGAAGCCGAGGACGCTCTCGACCGATACACGCAGGGGGGCGAGGGATACGACCTCTCGCGGCATCACGCAAGCCGGACGACTCTTCGCGCGGCGCTCGGCGCGATCCGCCGCCGCGTCCTGACCGAGAGCTCGCGGGGCGCGCTCGAGCGTGCCGAAGCCTCCGAAGAAATCTACTCGCGGGCGGCGGACCGCGCGATCTCGCGTTGGGCGCCGGGAAGTCCCGCCGCCGCACGGCAGGTTCGTGACGACGTCGTCGAGCCCGCGGCCGGGACTCTCCGCGACGTCCTGATCGACCTCGAGAATCGGTTCGGGCAGGCCGAAGCGATCGCGGAGGGACGTCTCCAGGGTGCGCGCGACTCCGCGACCGCGGCGCTCGTGATCCTCGCGGCGCTCATCGTCGCGGGCTTCCTCTGGTTTCTGACCGACGTGGATCGCCACATCCTCGCGCCGGCCGTCTCCGCGGCTCGCGCGCTCGGAGATCTGGCGTCGGATCGCGAGCCCCCGAAGCTGTTCGAAGCGTCCAGCGACGAGGTCGGCGAGCTCGGACGCCAGTTCAACCGCGCCGCCGCGGCTTATGCCGAACGGGCGCGCGCGCTGGCCGAGCGCGACATACAGGCGTCAGTCAACGAAGTCCTCGCGGCCGCGGCGACGGTCAACGACCTCGAGGGCTTCGGCTCGAAGATCCTGGAAACCGTGGTTTCGGTCACGGGCGCATCGTCGGCGCTGCTCTATCTGCCGGAGCCGGGCGGCGCATACAGTCCGCGGAGGGCGATCGGGTGGACTCCGGGAGAAGACGGCGTGGGACCCGAGGAAGCGCGGCGGGCGGCCGCCGAAAAGAAGCCGATCTTCGTTTCCGTCGGCGCGTCGACGCCGACCATCA
Source organism: Acidobacteriota bacterium (assembly GCA_046732075.1). Lineage (GTDB taxonomy): Bacteria > Acidobacteriota > Thermoanaerobaculia > UBA5066 > Gp7-AA6 > Gp7-AA6. The sequence continues at coordinate 3,970 of JBKPMI010000320.1, forward strand.
ACGTGTTCGACGGTCGGATCCTCCCGCGGGAAAGCGTTCACGTGCCGCTCATCTACTTCGACCACGTCGTGGGCGTCCTCGCCCTCGGATCCGCGCAATCCTTCAGCCCCAGCGCCCGGAACGTGGTCGTGGCGATCGCTCCGAGCCTCGCGGTCGCTCTCGCGAACGCCGCTGCGAACGAGCGGGTCGCCGAGCAGACCCGTCGCCTCTCGGAGCAGAACGAGCTGCTGGAGGAACAGCGCAGCCGCATCGCCCGGGCGAACCGGGAGTTGCAGCGCGCGTCCGAGCTGAAGGATCGTTTTCTCGCGTCGGTGTCCCACGAGCTCCGGACGCCGATGACCGTCATCCTGGGTTTCACGGCTGCGCTGCTGAAAGGGGGTCAGGGCAGCCTGAACCCGCAGCAGCGTGAGAGCCTGGAACGCGTCCAGCGGAACGCCAAGCTCCTGCTCGGTCTGATCAACGACGTCCTGGATATCTCCAAGATCGAGGCGGGAAAGGTCGAGGTCCACCGGCAGCGGATCTTTCTCCCCACGCTCGCCCGCCAGATCGAGGCGGACTACCACGGGGCCGCGCAGGCGAAAGGGCTGTCCTTCCGATGCGAGACCGCGCCCGGCATCGAAACCGTGACGAGTGATCCGGAGAGGGTGATGCAAATCCTCGCCAACCTGGTCGGCAACGCGCTGAAGTTCACGGAGCGCGGGTCGATCACGGTGCGGTTCGAGCCGCGTGAGGAAGACGCCTGGGCGATCGTGGTGACCGACACGGGCATCGGTGTTCCTCTGGAAGAGCAGAACACGATCTTCGAAGAGTTCCGCCAGGGGGAGGCGGCCGAGCACCGGGGCCGGGGCGGCACCGGGCTGGGGCTCGCGATCGTGAAGAAGATCGCGGCGGTCCTCGGCGGCACGGTCGAGATCCGCAGCGCCGCCGGAGAAGGCTCCCGCTTCACGGTCGTTCTTCCCCGCAAGCTCCCGGCGGACGACGCGGCGTCCGCGAATGCGGCAGAGGTCGAGGAGTGGCGCGCGGCGCAACCGCAGTCGGGCCGGAGCGTCCTGGTCGTGGACGACGACGAGGGCGTCCGGCGATTGTTCGCCTACGAGCTGATTGGACTCGGAATTCGAGTCCTCGAGGCGAAGGACGGCCGAACCGCCGTCGAGGTCGCCACGGCCGAAAAGCCGGATGCGATCCTCCTCGACGTGCTGATGCCGGGCGTGGACGGATGGGAAACGCTGCGCCTCCTGAAGCAGCGGCCGGAAACGCGGAACATCCCCGTCGTCATCCTTTCGGTCGTCGACAACCGTGCCTTCGGGCTCTCACTGGGAGCGTTCGACTACCTCGTCAAGCCGGTCGACGTGTCGGCCCTCGTCGACAGCCTGTCACGGGCGGGTGTGCTCGCGAACCGGGGGCATCTCCTCGTCGTGGACGACGATCCCGACGTCCGCAACCTTCTCGCTCAGGGGCTCGTGAGCGCGGGCTATCGCGTTCAGAGCGTCGAAGGGGGATCGGAGGCACTCGAGGCGATGGCGCGGGACCGTCCGAGCGCAGTCTTGCTCGACCTGATGATGCGGCCGCCCGACGGGTTCGAAGTCCTGATCCGGATGCGCGAGGACCCGGCCCTCGAGGGGATCCCGGTCATCATCGTCACCGCGAAGGACCTGACGGCGAAGGACCACGAGATCCTCCGCGGGGCGGCTCAGCGGGTGATTCGCAAGGCCTCCGACCCTTCGCGTCTCGTGGCGGAGGTCCTCCGGGCGGTCGAGGAAGAGAAGACCGCGTGAGGGCCCGCATCCTCGTCGTCGAAGACTCGCCCGACATCCGGGTCCTGATCCAGATGCTTCTCGAGACCGCGGGCCACGAGGTGATGACCGCTTCGGACGGCCAGATGGGTGTCGAGACCGCGAGGCGCGAACGGCCCGACCTCGTTCTGATGGACCTGTCGCTGCCGGTTCTGTCGGGTTGGGAAGCCACGCGGGCGATCAAGGAGAGCCCGGAGACCGCGTCGATTCCGGTCGTGGCGGTGACCGCGCACGCCATGCACGGTGACCGGGAGCGCGCGATCGCCGCGGGCTGCGACGGCTTCATCGCGAAGCCGATCGACGAGGAGACGTTCGAGTCTCTCGTCGGGTCCTATCTCCGGACGCCGGTTCTCGCAGAGACGTCTCTCCCGGAGGCCGAGCCTTCGACGGCTTCAGTCCGCTCGGGCCTGGCGGAGCCCGGCCGCATTCTCGTGGTGGACGATCACGAGGAGGTGGCGCAGATCATCCGGATCGATCTGGAAGGTGACGGCCACGCGGTCGTCGTGGCGCGAACGCTGGACGAGGCATCCACTCTCGCGCGAGAGGACGAGAAATTCGATCTCGCGATCGTGGACGTGATGCTCGGTCCGGACTCCGGATACGACCTCGCCGCGGAGCTCGTCTCGCGGTCCGGCGAGTACCTGCCGGTTCTCCTGGTGACCGCCGGCGAGATCGACCATGAAAAAGGATTCGCGGCGGGCGCCGACGACTTCGTGGCGAAGCCGCTCGACCCGGTCGAGCTGGTGGCGCGCGCACGCTCCCTGATCCGGGTGGGACGGGCGATCCGCTCCCAGGGCCGGGCGGCGCGGGAACGATCCGAAGCCTACGAGAAGCTGGCCGAGCTCGATCGACTGAAGTCCGACTTCCTTTCGACGGTGTCGCACGAGCTGCGGACTCCGTTGAACACGATCATCCTGCTCTCGCACCTGATCGAGCGCGAGGGCAAGGTCCCCGCTGACGAGGAACGCCGGCTGCACGACATTCACGTCATCCGCGAAAGCGCGGAGACTCTGCTCCGGATGATCAACAACATCCTGGACCTCGCCCGGCTGGAAGCGGGCCAGCGGGACCTCCACCCGCAGCTCGTTCCACTGCGCCCGCTGATCCAGGAAACCGTCGACCTCCTCGAGCCGCAGGCCCGCGAGAAAGGGCTGGCACTCGCCGTGGTGATCAGTCCGGATCTGCCGGAGACCGCGGTTCTCGACCGGGAGAAGATTTCCCGCGTCCTCATCAATCTGCTCTCGAACGCCGTGAAATACACGTCGCAGGGGGGAGTAACGGTGCGCGCAGCGCCGTGGCAGGAGAGCATCAGCTTCGAGGTGGAGGACACCGGCAACGGGGTTCCCGCGCACCTGGTCGCCACGGTGTTCGAGCCGTTCCGCCAGATTCGAACGGGTCACGGCGAGTCGGCCCGGGGCACGGGTCTCGGGCTCACCATCTCCAAGCAGCTCGTCGAGCTCATGGGCGGAGACCTGATCTTCGTGAGCCGCGAAGGGGAAGGGACGCGCGTCTCGGTGACACTGCCGCAACTGAGGGGCGCGGTCGAGCAGGCGCCGGCCGCGGCCGAGCCGCCGGGCCCGGCCGGCGAGACCGGAAGAGGGCGGAAGGTCCTCGTCGTCGAGGACGATGCCTCGTCGCGCTACGGCCTGCGAAGTCTTCTCGAGGCGGAGGGCTACTCGGTCGTCGAGGCGGCGTCGCTCTCCGACGCCGAAAACGTCGTCCGGTCCTCCGCTCTCGACGCAGTCATCCTCGACATTACGCTGCCGGACGGCGACGGCGCGGAGTGGCTGCGGCTCTGGACGAAGCGCGAAGGACCTCCGAGCTTTCCGGTCATCGCCCTGACCGGCATCACGGCGGACGAGGATACGCGGCGGATCGAGCAGTCCGGCGTCTCCACCGTCCTGCAGAAGCCGGTCAACGTGGGTCAGCTCCTGGAGGCGCTGCGCAAGGGCGGAGCGATCAGCTTCCCGTCTTCTGCTTTCAGCCAGAGCGTTTCGGGTTCGGACAGCTGACAGCTCTCACGCGAGGACATCCCTCCGGAGAAAGACCCCGTAAGCCACGGCCGTGGCGGCGACGGCCCAGATCGTCAGGACTACCACCGAGAAGGGCACCGTCATGCCAGTAATCGGCGCGGGCGAGCCGGAGTAGTAGTCGGGCAGCGGCAGGTTCGTCACGAAGAGGTAGCGCTGCGCTTCCCACGACGGGGCGACGCGCGGCAGGATCGTCCCCGCGATCAGCGCCGCGAGCATCGTCCCCATGGCGGCGGCCGTCGAGCGGAGCACGACCGACGTCAGGAACGCGATCGCGCCCACCGTGAGCGCCGCGAACCACGCCAGCCCGAAAGCCAGGAGCGCGTCTTCCCAGAGCGGCAGCGAGCGAACCGAGCCGGGATCGAGCGTCTCGCCGGCGAGCCGGAAACCGGTCAGGACCGGCGCGCCCCACCCCCGGTATCCGAACGCGAGGCCTCCGAACAGGTACGCGACCAGTCCGCCGAGGGCCACGGTCAGAGTGATGGCGACGACGAGCGCGGCGAACTTCGACGTCAGGACGCGCGCGCGCCCCACGGGCCGCGTCAGGAGGAGCTTCACGGTCCCCTGCGCGAACTCCGAGGAGACGATGTCGGCGGCAAAAAGGATCGCGAGGAGCGGAAGCAGCAGGTAGCTCGACGCATTCGCGAAGGCACGAGCGAAGAGAGGTCCCGAGATCGCGTCCGGGTTCACGTTGCGGTCCAGGTGGTACTGCACGCGGGCGATCTCGAAGCGCACCCAGCGCAGCTGGGTCTGCGGAAGACGCCCGGACCGCTCCCAGTTCTGCATCCGCGCCACGCGCTCCTGAGCCTCGATCCGCCAGTCGCGCTCGGGCTTCCGGTCCTTGGCCTGCGTCTGCGCGAAGACGATCAGCCCGTTCAGCGCGATCAGGATGAGGAGCGCAACGCGAAACCGGCGCCGCTTCAGGAGCTTCAAAATCTCGTTCTCGACGAGCGGGGCGAACTTCATACCGTCTCTCCTCCGGTCACCTCGAGGAAGAGCTCTTCGAGCGTGGACGACTGCTTTTCGACCCCGAAGACCCGGACCCCCGCGGCCGCGAGCGCCGCGAGCGCGTCGGGCACGCTCTCGCGCGGCACCTCCGAAGAGACGGTGCCGGGATCGTCGACACGCGCCCCGCCGTCACGGGCGAAACTTCCGAGGACCTGCGCCGCCTTTTCGGCCGGCTCCAGGCGGAAGACGAGGCGGTCCGCTCCTCGCTTCGCGAGAAGCTCCCGGACCGGACCCATCGCCAGGGTCTTCCCCCGGTGGATGATCGCGACGCGGTCGCACATCTGCTCGACCTCGGAAAGCAGGTGGCTCGACACGAAGACCGCGATCCCGCGGTCGTCCGCGAGGTGCCGGATGAGCTGCCGGATCTCCCGGATGCCCGCGGGGTCGAGACCGTTCGCCGGCTCGTCCAGGATCAGGAGGTCCGGTGCTCCGAGCAGCGCCTGCGCGAGGCCGAGCCGCTGCCGCATGCCGAGAGAGTAGGTGCTCACGCGATCGTCCAGCCTTGCCTCGAGCGCGACGAGCTGTGCGAGCTCCGGGATCCGACGGTGTGCGCCATCCGGAAGCATCCGCGCGAAGTGCAGCAGGTTCTCGCGGCCGGTCAGGTAGGGATAGAGGTCCGTCGACTCCACGATGCAGCCGACCCGCGCCATCGCCTTCGCGAAGTCGTGCGACACGTCGAAGCCCGCGATCCGGACGCGGCCGTGGTCGGGACGCGCGAGACCGACGAGCATCCGGATGGTGGTGGTCTTGCCCGCTCCGTTGGGACCCAGGAACCCGAACACTTCTCCGGAAACGATTTCGAACGAGACGTCGGAGACGACCTCGCGCTTGCCGAAACGCTTGGTCAGGTTTTCGGCGGCGAGAACGACGTTGCGCTCCACGTAGCGGGTCCCTCCTCCGAACGTATCATCCCGCCTGTGCCGATCTCCTCGCGATTCTGGCTGTGGCGTGTGCCCGCCGCGGTCGCCGTCGTCGCCGGGCTCGTTTTCACGGCCGGCTTCTGGCTGGCGCTCCGGGGAAGCGCGGGCGTTCCGCTCGGAAACCCACCGCCTGCCCCCGCGAAACACGAGGCGCCGCGGTCCCCCGGGAAGCGGCTCGTGCTCGTCCTCGGAGACTCGCTCTCCCACGGGACCGGCGATCCGACCGGGAACGGCTACGCCGCGGACGTCTCCGCAGCGCTCCGGCGGCGCGGACCGGTCGAGACCGTCAACCTCGCGGTGGCCGGCGCCGAGTCGTCCGACCTGCGCACGCTGGTCGAGAGCGCCAACGTGCGCTCGCTCGCGGCCTCCGCGGACGTGATCCTCCTTTCGATCGGCGGGAACGACCTCTCCCACGCAGTCACCGGCGCTGCCGCCCCGGCCCAGGCGCTCGATGCGTTGAGCGCGGCGCGATCGCGCCTCGCCGGGAATCTCCGCGCGATCCTGGCGACGCTGCGGGCGGCGAACCCGACTGCGCCGATCCGCGTGCTCGGTCTCTACCAGCCGTTCACGGCGACCGGCAGGGACGCGCGCATCGGGGAATCCCTCGTGCTCTCCTGGAGCACGCTGATTTCCGAAACGGCGCTCGGCTATTCGAACGTCACTGCGGTGTCGGTGTTCGACCTGTTCGCCGGCCGACCCGACCGCCTGGCGACCGACCGCTTCCACCCGAACCGCGACGGCTATCGAGCGATCGCCGAAAGAGTCCTTCAGACGCTGCCATAGCGGACCGCAAAAAAAGCCGCCCCGGTTATCGGGGCGGCCTGCCGGGAAGGAGGAGTACCCGGCTTATCCCGCTCGATTCGATGACTCAGCGGTCGTACGGGTGATAGCTGCGGTCCCAGTACTCGCGGTTGAAGTCGTAGTAGGGATCGCCGCAGTACGCGCCGTCCGGCTGGCACGGGGGCCGCCGATCCACGACGACGATCGGCCGCTCGACCACGATGTAACGGCGGCCGTAGGGGCGCACCGGGATCCACCGCGAGCGGTGGTAGAAACCGTAGCCCAGGCGCGGCCGACGGATCACGCGGTAGCCGTACGGCACGTAGGACCCGATCGGAAATGCCGGGCTGCCGTAGCCGTAGTAATAGGGATCGCCGACGCCCACGGAAATCGAGCCGTGCGGCAGCCGGAAACGCCCCTCGACGCGGACCTGCGCCTGCGCCGGCGGCGCGAGAACGAGGAGCGCGCCCGCCAGGACGACGCTCACCAGGCTCAGTCGAACTGCTTTCTTCATTTCTCACCTCCGAGCCGCGTCCACGCGGCACGCGTCCGGAAAACGCAACGGCAGTGCCAGCGCGATAGCACTGAAAAGAAAGGACTTGGTGTCTCGGCCGGTGAGCGGTCTGTCCGCTCGAAAGGTCAGAATGGGACGGTTCGATGACGGTCCCGAAAAGCCGGCTCTACCAGAACTTGCGGGCCCGGCCGACCGCCTTCCCGAGGCCGAAGAGGATCGTCGCCGCGGACGTCAGGCGGCCGAGCTTCGCCGAGAGCGACCTCTTGCCGAAGAGCTTGCTCCCCACGGTCCAGGCCGCGGCGAGACCGCCGGCCACGTACCCGGCCACCTTCCAGCGGGACCCGGTCCGGTCGATCTGGGCGCGCAGGCCCGCGACCTCCCGGGAGAGAACGTCGCGCTCGAACTCTCCGCGCCGCCGGAGGCCTTCGATGCGATCGGCGGGTTTCTCCCGGGTGCTCCGGCGCTCGCCGCTCACTCCGAGCCCGCCCGGAACCGTTCCTCGACGTCGGTCATTGCCGCGATTCTCCTCTCACGCTCGGCCCTGCCTTCCCGGTCCGAGTCGTCGACTTCCTCGGCATCTTCGTCGTCGCCCTCTTCGTCTTCCGCTCCCACGCTCGCTCTCTCGGCCGCCATCGCGTCGGCGCCGGCCGGCTCTTCGTCGCGCTTCGCGGCATGCTGCCGGATCGCGTCCAGGTCCTTCCGGATCTCGTCGCGCGTCGCCGGGAAGGCGAACCCCCGCATGCGCTGGAGCGTCTTCGCGCCGAGGAGCGCGGCCGCGGCGGCAATGGCCAGATAGAGGATCAGCGCCGCGGTGATTCCGGCGATGGGTCCGCCGAGGAGGCGCGCGAAGACGGCCGCGACGAGCGCCGTCAGGAGCAGCAGCGCGAAGAATCCGAAACCCGCGGCGATCAGGAGCCCGGCCGCGCCCTTCGCGAAGAGAGACCCCTTGTGCGAGAGCTCTTCCCGGAAGATCGCCGCGCGGGTCGTGAAGAGCGCGGACGCCGCGCGACGCACCGCGCCAACGCGTTCCTTCCAGCCGGGCTCCGGCCGGTCCTCGAGAATTTCCTCGTCCGGGTCCATCAGAGCCTCTCCGGCGCCGGGATCATGCGGGCTCGACCTCGCCGCCCGAGAGGACGGCCGGATCGAGCGGAGCGATCCGGATGCCGGCCAGGCGGAAGCGCTCGTGGATTTTTCTGGCGATGTCGGCAGCGCCGGGCGTGTCGCCGTGGAGGCAGATCGTGTCGGCCCGCACCTCGATCTTCGAACCGTCGTTCGCGATGACCATCCGCTCCTGCGCCAGCCGGACCGCCTGCTCCGCGGCCTCCTCCGGGTCCGTGACGAGAGCGCCCGGCTCCCCGCGAGGAACGAGAGTTCCGTCCGCACGGTATCGGCGATCCGCGAAGGCCTCCTCCGCGACCGTGAGCCCCGCGTCGAGTCCGGCCCCGATCAGCATCGATCCCGCCGCTCCCACGAGCACCAGGTGCGTTCCGACCCGGCGCACCGCCTCCGCGATCGCGCGTGCGATGTCGGGGAATTCCACGCCGTCGTGGTACAGCGCGCCGTGCGGCTTGACGTGCGAGAGCGCGACGCCGCGCGACCTCACGAACCCCTCCAGCGCGGCGACCTGGTAGACGACCAGGTTCTCGATCTCCCCCGCCGGCATCTCGACCGAGACCCGTCCGAAATTCTCGCGGTCCGGATATCCGGGATGGGCGCCCACGCGGATGCCGCGCGAGATCGCGAGCTCCACCGTCTGGTCCATGACGGTCGGGTCCCCGGCGTGCATCCCGCAGGCCACGTTGGCCGACGTCACGTAAGGCAGGACCGTCGCGTCATCCATTCCCTCCCCGACGTCCGCATTCAGGTCGACGCTCAAGGCGCCGCAATGTTAGCCCCTCCCGGAATCCGAGAAAGCCGCCGCCCGGAATCGCACCGTCGCGCCCGGCACGGCCTGGGCGAGGAGCGGCCAGTCCCGGGAGACGACCGTGCCGATCTTCGCGTAGCCGCCGGTCACCGGCCGGTCCGGCCCGAGGACGATCGGCTGCCCGTTCGCCGGGACCTGAATCCCGCCCAGCGCGGTGCCTTCCGGCGGGATGTCCGGCGCCCGCCGGAGCGGCAGAGAGGGTCCCTCGAGCCGGATGCCGCGGCGGTCGCTCTCCGCGGAAATCTTCCAGGAAGCCGCAAACAGGATCGCGGACGCCTCAGCCGGGAAGTCCGACTGCTGCGGTCCCGGCAGAACCGAGACCGTCACCTCCCGCCCGGGCAGCGACTCCGGCAGGTCCGTCCGGCGGGTCGGGTTTTCACCGTCGGACTCGCGGAACACGACGTCCCCCTTCGCCAGTCGGCGCGACGGCTCGCCGGGGCGACCCGGGCGCAGCCCCCCGGCGACGCAGAGGTACGCGCGCGCTCCCCGGCTGGCATATCCGAATGCGAGGCGGTCGCCGGAACGGACCTGGAAGGGCTCGCCCTCCGGCGCCGGCGTTCCGTTCCACCGGGCGGGGAGGTCCGCGCCGCTGATCCCCACGAGCGCATCGCGGCGGAAGACGACCTCCGGACCCGAAAGCGTCATCTCCAGCGCCGCCGCTTCCGGCGGGTTCCCGACCATCGCGTTGCCGCAGGCGAGCGCGACCGGGTCCATCGCGCCGCCCGCGGAGACGCCGCTCGCTCCCAGACCGAAACGGGGGGCGCCCTGGACCGTCGTGAAGAGCCCGGGCGCGGCGATCTCGAGAAGCGGGTCGCCGGAAGGAGAAATTTCCCCGACGGCGGTGCGTGCGGCTGACTCCGCGCGCAGCGCGCGAAGCTCGTCTTCCCCGATCGCATCGAAGGAGACGTGGTCTCCGGCGCGAAGAAGAGCCGGCGGGTTCGCGGACGCGTCGAACAGGCGCACGGAGGAGCGCCCGATCAGGTTCCAGCCGCCGGGCGTCTCCTCCGGGTAGATCGCGGTGTACGGGCCTCCGATGGCGACGCTCCCGGCGGCAACGCGCGGCCGGGGCCGATCGAGGCGCGGCGCGGCGAGCGCCGGCGGCAGGCCAATCAGGTACGGGAATCCGGGTGAGAAGCCGAGGAACGCGACGGTGTAATCGGCCGCGGCGTGCCGGCGGGCGAGCTCCTCCGGCGCCATCCCGCGTACACGTGCGAGATCCGCCAGGTCGGGGCCGTTTTCTCCTCCATAGGCGACCGGGATGCGGAATCGCCGGCTCTCCGGCGTCGCCGTTCCGACCTCGCGGACCAGGCGACCGATGAGCGCGACGAACGAAGCGCGCGCCCCGAGACGCGGCTCGAAGACGATAAAAAGCGTCCGCGCGCCCGGGATCGCATCCAGCAGTCCGCGCCGGGACACGCGCGTGAGGCGCGCGGCGAGACCGACCGCGAGGCGATTCGCTTCGGATTCGGAGGAGTCCGGGAACTCCACGAGAAAGCTCCCCTCCGAGACGTCGCGCGGCTCGAGCTTCACGGAGCGCCGTCGACCGCGGGCGCCCGCCGCCTCCAGAGAAAGTAGACCGGTACGCCGGTTGCGACCAGCGCGTATCCGGGCCACGTCGTTCGCGGGTTCGCAACGAGGAGAATCGCGATCAGGACGCCGCCGGCCGCGGCGTAGACGAGCGGCAGGACCGGATAGCCCGGCGCGCGGAAGGGCCTCGGGAGGTCGGGACGGCGGCGGCGCAGCACGATGACCGCGACGACGAGAAGAACGTAGAAGAGGATGTCGGCCGAGATCACGTACTCGAGGAGGTCGCTGTAACTTCCGGAGAGGACGAGGATCGACGCCCACAACGCCTGCGCCCAGAGGGCGTTCCGCGGGACCGCGGCGGAGTTCAGCCGCTGCAGGCCCCGGAAGAAGAGTCCGTCGCGCGCCATCGCGAAGGAGACCCGGGCGCCCGACAGGATGAGGCCGTTCACGCAGCCGAACGTGGACACCATGATCGCGACCGCCATCGCGCCGGCCGCGGCCGGACCGAAGAGCGCCGTGGCAACCGCCGTCGCGACGCGGTCCGAAGGCGCGTGCTGGATGGCGGAGAGCGGCAGGACGTTCAGGTACGCGACGTTCGCGAGCACGTAGACGCTCGTCACGAGAAGGCAGCCCACGAGGAGCGCGCGCGGCAGAGTCTTTCCGGGGCTCTCCACCTCCTCGCCCGCGAAAGTCACGTTGTTCCACGCGGACTGGGAGAAGAGCGGTCCGACCATCGCGACTCCGAGAGCCACGAGCAGCGCCGTGCCGGCGAGCGGCTGACCCTCCGGCGAGGCCGCGCGCCAGAGGTCGGGCGACCGGAGCGCCGCGCCTTCACGCGCGAGCAGGAGTCCCGCGAGGGTCAGCGCGAGGAGCGCCGCGAGCTTCGCGAACGTGAACACGTTCTGCGTCGCGGTACCGGTCTTCAAGCCCCGCGCGTTCGACGCCGTCAAGAGCACGATGACCGCCACGCCCACGGCCTGCGCCGCGGACACCGAGAGCGGGCCGATCCGCGTCTTCGCCTCGGACACCGCCGGCCACACGACGCCCAGGAACTTGGCGAACGCCACGGCGACCGCGGCGATCGTCCCGGTCTGAACCACGAGGAACATCGTCCAGCCGAAGAGAAAACCGAAGAGCGGCCCGTACGCCTCCCGGAAAA
>JBKPMI010000321.1:0-1541 GCA_046732075.1 Acidobacteriota bacterium
GTACTGCGACTTCTTGAGCTCGTTCTCGATCGGCTGGGGCGCCGCCTTCTTGCCGCCGGCGAGCACGATCAGGTCCTTCTTCCGGTCGGTGATGACGAGATAGCCGTCCTCGTCCAGGTGCCCGATGTCGCCGGTGTGGAACCAGCCGTCCGCGTCGATCGCCTCTGCGGTCGCTTCCGGCTTCTTGTAGTAGCCCTTCATGATGTGCGGCCCGCGCGACAGGATCTCACCGTCGTTGGCGATTCTGACCTCGACGTCGGGGATCGGACGTCCGACGGTCCCCAGCCGGGAACGTCCCGGGCCGTTGACGGCGATCACCGGTGACGTCTCGGTCAGGCCGTATCCCTCGTAGATGATGATCCCCGCGGCCAGGTAGAACTCGGCCAGGTCTCGCGAGAGCGGCGCCGCGCCCGAGAACGCGAACCGGAAGCGCGAGCCGAGAATGCCGCGGATCTTCGAGAAGACGAGCTTGTCCGCCAGCTTCGCCTTCCGCGCGACTTTCGCCGGCACCGGCTCGCCCCGCTCTTCGAAGGCGACCCGCTCCCGGCCGACCCGGACCGCCCACTGGAAGAGCTTCCTCTTGACCGCGCTGCCGGCCTGGACCCGCTCCTGGATCCGCCCGTACACCTTCTCGTAGACGCGGGGAACGAGCGCGAAGCAGTGCGGCGCCACCTCGATGAAGTTGTCCCGCAGTTTCTCGACCGACTCGGCGTACGCGATCGACGCGCCCTTGTAGAGGTACGCGTAGTCGAGCGTCCGCTCGAAGACGTGGGAGAGAGGCAGGAACGACAGCCCCGTGGCGTCGCCGGTGATCGGCATGACCTGGAGGCTCGACCGGATGTTGGAGACCAGGTTGCCGTGCGTCAGCATCGCGCCCTTGGCGTCGCCGGTGGTGCCGGACGTGTAGATGATGGTCGCGACGTCGTCGGGCTGGACCCGCGCCGCCCGCTGCTCGAAGATGCCGGGGCTCATCTCGAGCGTGGGCCTGCCCTTGTCGACGAGTCCGTTGAACGTGAAAAAGCCGGGCTCTCCGGGGGGGATCGCGTCCATGGAGACGACGTACTCGAGCGCCGGGCACTGCGACTTGATCTGCATGATCTTGCCGAGCTGCTCCAGCGTGGAGACGAAGATCGCTTTCGCGCCGGAGTCCTGCAGGAGCGGCACGATCTGCTGCGCCGGCAGCGTCGGATAGATCGTCACCGTCCAGGCCCCGGCGCAGAGGATGGCGTAGTCGGCCATCGCCCACTCCGGCCGGTTCTCGGAGAGCATCGCGACGCGGTCGCCGGGCTGGATTCCGAGCGAGTTCAGCCCCAGAGACAGCGCGCGGACCGTGTAGCCGAAGTCGCGGGCGGAAATCGGAGTCCACGTTCCTCCGACCTTCGAGCGCAGAAGGTCGGCCTTGCCCGAAGCCGCCGCGAACAGGAATACGTCGCACAGCGTGCGGATCTCGGCGGTCATGTTTTCCCCCTCCGACGGAGCCGCGATTCTATTCCCAGCAGAAAGCTATGCTCTCGCGATGGCGTTCGCCCTGGCGCTCGGCA
>JBKPMI010000322.1:0-6044 GCA_046732075.1 Acidobacteriota bacterium
TCCTCGGCGCCTTCCTGCGGGACGTGATGCGCCGGAATCCGTCGAACTTCCGGCTCCTCGGACCGGACGAGACGAGCTCGAACCGGCTGGACGCGGTCTTCGAGTTCACGGACCGCCTGTCGACCGCGGAGATCCGGGCGACCGACGACCACGTTGCCCCGGACGGGCGGGTCATGGAGATCCTGAGCGAGCACATGTGCGAGGGCTGGCTGGAGGGCTACCTGCTGACCGGCCGGCACGGCCTCTTCTCCAGCTACGAGGCGTTCATCCACATCGTCGACTCGATGTTCAACCAGCACGCGAAGTGGCTGAAGGTGACGCGGGAGATTCCGTGGCGCAGGCCGATCGCGTCGCTCAACTACCTCCTGAGCTCCCACGTCTGGCGGCAGGACCACAACGGCTTCAGCCATCAGGACCCCGGGTTCATCGATCACGTTGCGAACAAGAAGGCGGAGGTCGTCCGCGTCTACCTGCCGCCGGACGCGAACACTCTTCTCTCCGTGGCGGACCACTGCCTCCGCAGCCGCGACTACGTGAACGTCATCGTGGCCGGGAAGCAGCCGGAGCCGCAGTGGCTCGACCGGGACGCGGCCGTGAAGCACTGCGAGGACGGCATCGGCATTTGGGAGTGGGCGAGCACGGACGGCGGAAGAGACCCGGATCTCGTGCTCGCGTGCGCCGGCGACGTCCCGACCCTCGAAGTCCTCGCCGCGCGCAAGCTTCTTGCGTCGAGGCTGCCGGAGCTGCGGGTCCGCGTCGTCAACGTCGTCGACCTGATGCGGCTCCAGCCCGAGAGCGAGCACCCGCACGGACTCTCGGACGACGGGTTCGACCGGCTGTTCACGACGGACAAGCCGGTCGTGTTCGCGTACCACGGCTATCCCACGCTCATTCACCGGCTGACCTACCGCCGGCACAACCACGACAACATCCACGTCCGCGGCTTCAAGGAGGAGGGGACCACGACGACGCCCTTCGACATGGTCGTCAAGAACAACATGGACCGGTTCCAGCTCGCCATCGACTCGCTCGCGCGCCTTCCGGAGTGGACGGACCGCTCGCGGACCGCCGTGGAGGAGTTCCGCGCGGCTCTGACGCGCCACGCGTCTTACGTCGTGGAAAACGGGGAGGACCTCCCGGAGGTTCGGAACTGGCGCTGGACGGAGTGAGCGGATCCGGGCCGCGGACGGTTCTCGCCGTCAACGGCGGCTCCTCGTCGCTCAAGTTCGCGGCCTTCGCCGCCGGCGGCGGGGAGCTGCGGGAGCGCGCGCGCGGCTCCCTCGAGCGGATCGGGGCTCTGCGGGCCGCGATGCCCCGGGTCCTGGAGGAGCTGACCCGTCGGAGTATCGAGCCGGATGCCGTCGGGCATCGGATCGTGCACGGCGGGCCGAAGCATCTCGCTCCGACGCTCCTCGACGACGGCGTGATCGCGTCCCTTCGGGAAGCGATCCCCTTCGCGCCGCTCCATCTGCCGGGAGAGCTCGCCCTGATCGACGCCTTCCGGGAGCAGCACCCGGCGCTGCCGCAGGTGGCGTGCTTCGACACCGCCTTTCACGGGCGCCTGCCGGAGCTCGCGAAGCGGCTTCCGCTCCCGGCTTCACTCGGAGAGGAAGGGGTCCGTCGCTACGGATTCCACGGCCTCTCGTACGAGGCGATCGTCGAGACCCTGGGGCCGCTCGTCTCCGGCCGTATGGTCATCGCCCACCTCGGCAACGGCGCCAGCATGGCCGCCCTCTCCGACGGTGAGCCGCGCGAGACGACGATGGGGTTCACACCCGCGGCGGGACTCGTGATGGGCACCCGCACCGGAGACCTCGATCCCGGCGTGGCGGTGTACCTCGCGCGGAAGAAGGGAATGGATGCCTCGGCGCTCGAAGAGCTGTTCAACCGACGCTCGGGTCTCCTCGCGGTGTCCGGGACGACTGCCGACATGCAGACCCTTCTCGCCGCGCGCACGTCGGACCCGCGCGCGGAGAACGCGATCGCGCTCTTCTGCTACAGCGCGCGCAAGTGGGTGGGCGCCCTCGCCGCGGCGCTCGGCGGTCTGGACAGCCTCGTCTTCACCGGCGGCATCGGCCAGCACGCGGCGCCGGTGCGCGAGGAGATCTGCCGGGGACTCGAACATTTGGGGATCGATCTGGACTCCGGCCGGAACGCGCGCTCCGAGCCGGTGGTGTCGGCGGAGGGCAGCCGCTGCGTCCTGCGCGTCGTCCCGACGGACGAGGAGCGGGCCGTGGCGCGCCACACGGCGCGCCTGACGCGTTGACGGCCTAGCGGGCGAGAAGCGTCCAGACCCCGATCGCGAGAAAGCCGATCCCCGCGATCACCTTCAGCGTCCTTGCGGAGACCAACCGCTCGATCTGCCCGCCGACGAGAACGCCGATCCCGGCCGCGAGAAGAAGCGCCAGCCCCGCGGCGGCGAACACCAGCAACTTCCCGCGGCCCTCCGCCGCGAAGAGCACCGTCGCGAGCTGAGTCTTGTCCCCCATCTCGGCCACGAAGACGGTCAGGAAAATGGTTCCGAAGGTCTTCAGCATCGCCACCTCAGCCCAGGTCGAACAGGAGGAACTCCGCGCCCTTGCCGGCGATCGCGAGATCGGGCTCGTTCTCGACCGCCGCGCCGTCGCCCTCCTCCAACCGGTTACCGTTCAGCTCCAGCTCGCCCTCTGCGACGTGCAGCCACGCCGACCGGCCGGGGGCGAGAGCGTGGCGCGCGTCCTGGCCGTCCTCGAGCACGCTCGCATACGCGTCGACGTCCTGACGGATCGTGACAGAGCCGTCCCGCCCGTCGCGGGAGCCGATCAAGCGCAGCTTTCCGCGCCTCGTTTCGGGCGGAAACGTCTTCTGCTCGTACGCCGGCGCGATCCCCCGGACTTCCGGCACGATCCAGATCTGGAGAAAGTGCACCGGCTCGCTCCGCGACCCGTTGAACTCGCTGTGTTGCACTCCGGTGCCCGCGCTCATCTTCTGAACGTCTCCCGGTCGGATGACTCCGGAGTTGCCCATGCTGTCCTTGTGGGCGAGCGCGCCCTCGAGGACGTAGGAGACGATCTCCATGTCGCGGTGCCGGTGCTCGCCGAAGCCCTGGCCCGGCGCGACCCGGTCGTCGTTCAAGACGCGGAGCGAGCGGAAGCCCATGTGGGCCGGGTCGTGGTAGTCCGCGAAGGAGAAGGTGTGAAAGGTATTGAGCCAGCCGTGGTCGAAGTGCCCGCGGTCTCTGGCGCGTCGAATGGTGATCATGGCTTTCAGCCTATAGCGTTGAAATGCGTCGCGGCGCGAGGAGTCTCCCGAGGTAATCGAGGGAGGAGCCTCGCGCCGCGGGAGGCGGAGTGCAGCGAGGCGAAGCCGAGCAGGCGAAGCTGACGTGCTGGTGGAGCTGATCGGGATCGAACCGACGACCTCCTGAGTGCGATTCAGGCGCTCTCCCAAACTGAGCTACAGCCCCACGCGAGAGGGCGCGCAGGATAGCACCAAGTCCGCGCCGCCTTCAACGGCCAGACGGCTTTTTCGTTTGTGCAATATCGAATCTGGCCGGTGACGAATCCAGACCCCGAGCGAGTGAAGCCGACGTTTCGTCTACCATCCCTGCAATGCATCCCGCCGACCTCGCCTCCTTCCTTCTCGCCTTTGCGTCGGCGCTTCTCGGCGCCAAGCTCCTGGGCGAGCTCTGCGAGCGCCTCGGGCAACCAGCGGTCCTCGGCGAGCTCCTGGCGGGAGTCCTCCTCGGTCCGTCGGTGCTCGGCCTCGTTCCGCTCTCGGCCGGGATCCTGCTGATCGCGGAGGTCGGGGTGCTCCTTCTCCTCTTCGAGGTCGGCCTCGAGACGGATCTGGAGGAGCTCCTCCGGGTCGGCGGGCCCGCCATGGCGGTCGCGGTCGTGGGGATGGCGTTGCCGTTCGCCGGCGGCTACCTGCTGACGCGCGCCGCGGGGTTCCCGACCCTGACCGCCATCTTCGTCGGCGCGGCGCTCACCGCGACGTCCATCGGCATCACGAGCCGCGTGTTGTCGGACCTGGGCCTCCTGGCGTCGCGGGAGGGCCAGATCATCCTGGGGGCGGCGGTCGCGGACGACATTCTGGGACTCGTGGTGCTCGCGGTGGTCAGCCAGATCGCGGCCTCCGGATCGGTCTCGGCGTGGCAGGCGGGCAAGTCCGCGCTTCTCTCCTTCGGCTTCCTGCTCGTAGCGATCGTGGCGGGCCTGCCTCTCGGGCGGCTCCTCGTCCGTGGTGTCGGGCGGGCGAACGTCCGCGGAATCCTGGTCGCCGTGTCGGTCGCCTTCGCGCTGCTCGCAGCGCTCGGCGCCCAGGCCGCCGGCTCCGCTGCCATCGTCGGGGCGTTCGCCGCGGGCCTCGTTCTCGCGCGCACCAACCGGAGCGACGACATCCGCAATGCCGTCCGACCGACCGTGGACGTCTTCGCGCCCATTTTCTTCGTGGCGATCGGAGCGCAGGTCGACGTGCGGTACCTGAACCCGGCCGACGCGTCCAACCGCGCGGCCCTGCTGCTGGCGCTGGGGTTGATCGTCGTGGGCTCGCTCGGGAAGTTCGCCGCGGGTGGGGCGGCGTGGGGGCGGGTCCGGCGAAGTTTCATCGGGGCCGGGATGATCCCGCGCGGCGAGGTGGGTCTCATATTCGCCCAGATTGGAAAGCAGAACGGGGCGTTGCCGGAGCCCGCGTTCGTCGCCGTCGTGGTTGCCGTGTTCGCGACTACGTTCCTGACGCCCCCCCTCCTGAAGGCGCTCCGGCCCCGGCGGGTGGAGACCGCCTAGGTCTTCAGATCGGCCAGCGTACGGTCGAGGAGCGCGCGCCTCTCCGAATCGAGGCGGGCGAAGAGCGGCTCGAGGACCTGCACCACCTTGTCGTTCTCCTCGGGCGTGATCGTGTAGAGGTTCGGCGATATCGCGTCGACGACCTGCGCGACCGAGATGCGTTCGGCCGGCTGCGCGAGCGCGAAGCCGCGGGCGGCGTCGCCTGCCACGATCCCGGCGTCCCGCAGGCAGTCCAGAATCCTCTCGGCCTCGACCGAAGACGCTTCCTGGTCGTGGTACAGCTCCCGCAGGCGGTGGATGCCGCCTTCCGCGAGGCGAAGCAGCATCCGGATCGCGTTCTCGGCGCGCCCGGCGGGCACGCGCCCGCGGCGGCGGCTCGTGCCGATCTTCGTCTGCAGGACGTGCGTCAATTCGACTCCCAGCAGGATCAGGACCCACACGAGGAAGACCGAGATGAGCGCGAACATGAGGAGCGAGAGCGACCCGGTGATCAGGTTCATCCGGGAGAGCATCGCGACGTACTTCCCGAACACGGTCCGGAGGAGCTCCAGCAGGACCGCGATCATTCCTCCGGCGAGCGCCGCGGAGGTCCAGCGCACGTACGCGTTCGGCAGGTAGTGGTACAGGAGAGTCAGGACCGCGAACTCGGCGGCGAAGGGGAAGATGGTCTCGGCGAAAGGCGAGACGAGTACCGTTTCGAGAAGCGAGAAGCGGCGGAGGATCTGCACGCCCGACCCGATCGCACCCACCAGCAACGCCAGCGAAAAGAGCGCGAAGCTGTAGATCGCGATCCGCTGGAACCACGCGCGCCGTTTCGGGGCGCCCCACACCGCGTTGAAAGTGGCTTCCACGATGAAGATGAGCCGTACGGACGCGACGATCAACGTGACGAGGCCGATCCCGGAAATCGCGGTCGACTCGGCCACGAATTCGCGCAGGCTCTCGGTCAGCTTGGCCGTGTGGTACGGCAGTATCCGGTTGACCATCTCGAGGACCTGGTCGTTCTTCTCCTTGAAGAATGCGGCCAGGAAGAGGGAGAACGTGGCCAGAAGCGGAACTGCGGTCAGCAGCGTGGTGAAGGCGAGCGAACCGGCGAGGTCCGCGCCGCGGTCGGCAGCGAAGCCGCGGAAGGTGTCCAGCACCACCTCGCGCGCCGTGACGAAGGCCCGCAGGACGCCCTCCGGCACAATGGGAGCGCGCCGCTTCGCGCGCTCGACGACCACCGTGATACGGCCTTTTGCCTCGCCGGTCTCGCGCGCTTCGTTCACGAGGGAATTC
>JBKPMI010000323.1:0-6657 GCA_046732075.1 Acidobacteriota bacterium
CGAAGATGGGTTCGGGTCCTGTGCGACGGAAGCCTCCGAACCTCGTCAGGTCCGGAAGGAAGCAGCGATCAGGAGGCGCCACCGTGCGCCGCAGGTCAACCTGAGCCCATCTTCGGCGGCCGGAAAATTAGGGACCTTCACTGAGCACACACCTCTCTCTTCCGCGAAAATGGCGACCCCGGACCTTCGGGGATCTGGTCGGGCAGGACTCCGTGGCCCGTACGCTGACGAACGCGATCTCGGAGGGGAAGGTGGCTTCCGCCTACCTCCTGACGGGCCCGCGCGGCGTGGGAAAGACGTCCACCGCCCGGCTCCTCGCGCGCTGCCTGAACTGCGACCGGGGTCCGACGGTCGATCCCTGCGGGGAGTGCGCCTCCTGCCGGGAGATCCTGGCCCGCGGCGAGTCCCTGGACGTCCAGGAGATGGATGCGGCCTCCAACCGCAAGATCGAGAACGCCCGGGAGCTGATCGAGACCGTCCGCTACGCGCCGCAGCGCGACCACTTCCGGATTGCGATCATCGACGAAGTCCACATGCTGACCACGGAGGCCTTCAACGCGCTTCTGAAGACGCTCGAGGAGCCTCCGCCGCTCTCCCGCTTCATCCTGGCCTCGACCGAGCTCCACAAGATCCCGGCGACGATCGTGTCCCGCTGCCAGCGGTTCACCTTCCGCGCCCTGTCGGTCGCAGAGATCTCGAAACACCTCGAGAAGGTCGCCAAAGAGGAGGGGATCCGGGTCGAGCCGGCGGCGCTCGATACCCTCGCCGCGGCGGCGGAGGGAAGCCTGCGTGACGCCCTCTCGCTCCTCGACCAGGCCGCGACCCTCTCCGGAGGCAACGTTGACCAGGGGACGTGCGTCGAAATCCTGGCCCTCGTCGACCGCGAGCTCCTGGAGGCCGTGTACTCGGGCATCGCCTCGGGCGACCGGAGTGCCGCGATCGCCGCGCTCGCGACGCTGACCGAAGGGGGCGAGGACCCCCGGCACATCCTGAAGGAGTTCATCGCGCTCCTGCGCCGCCTCCTTCTCCTGTCCGCCGGGGCGAAGCCCGACGTTCCGGAGGGGGATCGCGAGCGTCTGACGGCGCTCTCGCGGGCGATGCCGTACGAGAATCTGCTCCGGGCGCTCGCGCTCGCGGTCGAGACCGACCAGTTGAGCCGGCGGACCGACGAGGCCGGCCTCGTCCTCCAGATGCTCGTCCTGCGGCTCGCGGAGCTTCCGCGGTTGAAGTCGATCGAGCAGGCCCTGTCCGGATTGCCGGCCGACGCCTCCGGGCCCGCTCTGTCGGCGGCTCCGCCGTCCCCTTCCGCCGTGCGCGAAGGCCCCCGCCCGCGGGAGGACGGTCCGCGGATCCTCTCGCTGGTGACGGTGGAGCCCGAGCCGGAGGAGTCCCCGCGGACGCCGCCCGTGACCGGGGACGCCGCGGGCACGCGCCGGTTCACGGATCTGCTCGGCTCGCGCCGGCGTGTTACCGCCGCGAAGGTCAGCCTGGCCGAGGCCACGAACGTCGAGGGGGACGAGCTCGTCCTGCGGTTCGGGATCGACCGGGTGGCCGCGAAAGAGGCCCTGGAGGATCCGCCCACCCGCAAGCTGCTGTCGGACGTCGCGACCGAGGCGTTCGGGCGCCCCATGCGCGTGACGCTGAAAACCGGACCTCCGGCCGACGGCGACCTCGGAAAGGCGGCGCAGGAAGTTCCGCGCTCCACGATCGCCCGCGAGCACGCGACCACGCGGGCCGAAACGGATCCCGTCGTGCGCTCGGCGATGGAGCTCTTCCGCGCCGAGCTGTCCGAAGTGAAGGAAGAGGACTAGGACCGCCGCCCCATGAACATCAACAAGATGATGCAGCAGGCCCAGGCGATGCAGAACAAGGTGCAGGCCGAGCTCGACGCCCTGAGGGTCGAGGGATCGGCCGGGGGCGGCCTGGTCCGGATCGAGATGTCGGGGACCAAGGAAGTTCTCTCCGTGAAGGTCGACCCCTCCGCGGTCGACTCCGCCGACCTCGAGACCCTCCAGGACCTCCTGCTGGCGGCCTTCCGGGACGCCTCCCGCCAGGTGGACGAGGCCGTCCGGAAGAAGACCTCCTCCATGCTGGGCGGGATGCTGCCGGGCATGCGGTGAGGCTCCGGGGCTTCGACCGGCTCGTCTCGGAATTTCAGCGGCTGCCCGGAATCGGGGCCAAGAGCGCCGCCCGGCTGGCCTACTTCCTCCTCCGGGCGCCCCGCGAGGAGGCCGACCGGCTTGCGACCGCCATCGCGGAGTCGCGGGCGGCGATCCGCCGGTGCTCGACGTGCAACACCCTGACCGAGACGGATCCCTGCGAGATCTGCTCCGACCCGCAGCGGGACGCCTCGCTCCTCTGCGTGGTCGAGGAGCCCGGCAACGTCGCCGCGATCGAGAAGACGCGGGAGTTCCGGGGCCGCTACCACGTGCTGGGCGGCGCGCTGTCTCCCCTGAAAGGAATCGGACCCGAGGAGATCGAGGTCGAGGGCCTCGTCCGGCGGGTGACGCCCGAGGTGCGGGAGGTGGTGCTGGCCACCAACCCCAACGTCGAGGGGGAGACGACGGCGCTCTATATCGCGCGCCGCCTGAAGCCGGCGGGGGTCAAGGTCAGGCGCATTGCGTTCGGTCTGCCGGTCGGCGGCGACATCGAGTATGCGGACGAAGTGACGATGGCGCGATCGCTGGAGAATCGCCGCGAGCTCTGACGAGTTTCCCGGCTACAATCAATCGCGATGTCTCCCGCGGATCTCGTCCTCTTCGAAGAGGACTTCCGGGCGCTGAACCAGATCCTCCGCCGGCTGCGGCACGACTCTGCGGCGAGCGTCGTTCTTCTCGTGGACAAGAACGGCCAACGGATCGCCTCGGTCGGAGACGTCGAGGCCCTCGACATGACGGCCCTGGCGTCCCTGACCGCCGGCAACGTCGCGGCGACCGACGGCCTGGCCCGGATCCTGGGGGAGCGGGAGTTCTCGGTTCTCCTCCACGAGGGGGAGAAGGAGAACATTCACGTCTCGATCGTGGCGCGGCGGGTCATCCTGGTGGTCATTTTCGGGGATCGCTCGGCGCTGGGGCTCGTCCGGCTGCGGGTCCGTCAGGCCGGGGCCGAGCTCGAGCGGGCGTTCGCCGAGATCACCGAAAGGATGGAGCGGGCGCCCGTCCTGAACGCCTCGATCGAGCCGCTCTTAGCCGAGATCACGGACGACGACATCGACCGCCTGTTTTCGGAGTGAAGCCGGTCGTGTCCCGCGTCCCCTGTCCCGTGTCCCGAGACTGATGGCCTTCGTCGACTTCGCCTCCCGCGAGATCCACTGCAAGATCGTTTATTACGGCCCGGGGCTGTGCGGGAAGACGAAGAACCTCCAGCTCCTCCACGAACGGACGGCTCCGGCCCGCCGCGGCCAGTTGATCTCGCTCGCCACGCCGAACGAGCGCACGCTTTTCTTCGACTTCCTGCCGCTCGACGTGGGGAGCCTCCGGGGCTTCCAGACCCGGCTGCACCTCTATACGGTCCCGGGGCAGGTCTTCTACGACGCGGCCCGGCGGGCGATCCTGCGCGGGACCGACGGGATCGTTTTCGTCGCCGACTCCCAGGAAGCGCGGCTCGCGGCGAACGAGGAGTCGGTCCGGAATCTCGAGAAGAACCTGCGCGAGCAGGAGATCGAGATCGGGGAGATCCCCTACGTGCTCCAGTTGAACAAGCGGGACCTGCCCTCGGCCCTGCCGGCCGACGAGCTCCGGAGCCGCCTCTCGATCAAGGGGGAGCCGGTGTTCGAGGCGGTCGCGGTGACCGGCGTCGGGGTCTTCGAGACCCTGAAAGCGATTGCGCGGGCCGTGCTTCTCGACCTCCGAACGCGGCGCCCGCCCCGGACGGTCAGACCCGCATCCGCCGCGCGCTGAACCGGGGAGAAGTCGCCAGCAGCACCTGCCCCGCCAGCAGCAGGAGACCGACGTCCCGCAGCATCACCCACTTCATGTCGGCCAGCAGCTGTTCCGGCGTCTTGCCGGCGGCGCGGACGTCGAAGCACCCGCAGTCGATGGCGTGACCTCGGAGGAGGTTCCAGCCGATCGCCCCCAGGAAGACCACGAGCAGGAGCGCGGCGACGAGCGCCGCCTCCCGCCGCCACGCCCCGAGCACGAGCAGGACTCCGACGAAGAGCTCGATCCACGGCATGACGAGCGCCAGCGCGTTGACGAGCGTCCCCGGCAGCAGGCGGTAGTTGTAGACCATGTGAGCAAAGGCGGGAGGGTCCACGAGCTTCGGAATTGCCGACGCCACGAAGACCGCGCCGAGCGCGATCTGAACGCGCACCGACAGCCAGGGATGTGTCAGCCACTCCGCGCCGCGGCGCCTCAGGGATTCGCTCCCTTCGCCACCGGGAGGCCGCGCTTCTGCCAGTCCGGAAATCCGTCCTTGTAGATGAGGACGTTGTCGAAGCCAACCTGGTAGAGCTTGTCCGCCAGCATGTGCGAGTCTTCGCAGTTGCCGCCGCTGCAGTAAGCGACGACCGGGGCGCGCTGGTCGAGCCCCTCCTCGAAGAGCTTCTTCACCCGGTCGTCGATGTCGGACTCCCAGACCGGGAAGTTCCGGGCGCCGGCGATGTGGCCGTCCGCGTACACCGAGGTGCGGCGGGCGTCCAGGAAGAGCATCTGCTTGCGGTAGAGGCGCTCGACGTCGGCCGGCGCGATCTCGACGGCGGCCTTGTCCGGATGCGGCGGGAACGCCTGAGCGAGTTCCGGATCGACGACGCCGACGGTCCCGGCCGACGGAGCCGCGGAAGCGGGCGCCGCCGGCGGCGCGGCCGAAGCGGGACGGGTCGCAGCGGCAACAGCGGGGGTTTCCGGTTCGACCTGCTGTGCCCGGGGGTAGTTTCCGACCCAGGCGAGCTTCCGCGACGTGGAAGCGGCGAGGTTCGACACCGCCGCGGCCGCGGCGGCGGCGAGCAGCAGGACCGCGACGCGGCCGGCGTTCGTGGCTCGGGCCATGAGCGATTATCGCCCGGCCGTCAGGATTCGGGGTCCCGGGACCGCTCGGCCGCCTCGAAGCAGGAGCGCTCGTCGGTGCAGTCGTCCGGCAGCGCGCCGGCGCCGTCGGGCCCGTGGGAGTCGAGGCTCTTCAGGCAGCAGTACCGCGATTTTGCGGCCCCCCCGGCCGCCGGAGGCGCCACGGACCAGGTTCCCGAGCGGAAGAAGCGGCAGACGAGGGAATCCGACTCACGGGCGGCGGTCAGCGATGGAAGGAGACGGCGAAAGGACTGGAGCGGATCTTCCCCGAAATAGGTGTCCTCGACCAGGCGGCCGAGTCCCGCATTCCACGCCGCTCTCTTCATTCTCCCCCGGGTTTTGAAGAGATCTTACTCCGACTCACCGCGCGCCGGTACGCTTCGGGATCGTCGAGGTTCTCGATCACGCCCGGATCCGCCACTTCGATCTCGCGAACCGCGTCCGCGCGATCCCGCCAGAGCCAGCGGAGTCCCTCGTTCGCCGGAATGTCGGCGATCCCGGCGAGAAGGTCCGCTCCGACCAGGGCCGGATGGCCGCGGCGTCCGGCGTGAACGGGAAGGAGCGCGGAGTCGCGCGCTGCGCCGGCGAGGAGTCGGCGGAGCGTTGCCGGGTCGACCCCGGGGTGGTCCGCCGGCCACACGAAGAGAGCGTCCGCGTCCGGAAGGAGCATCTCGACGCCCAGACGGATCGAAACCAGCATCTCGGCGTCCGGGTCGGGATTGATCTGCACTCGCGCGCCCGCGGACTCCGCGATCCGGCGGGCCTCCGGCAGGTCGGCGCGGAGGACCACCACGATTCCGGAAACGCCGGCCCCGTTCAGTTTTTCGAGAACGGCGCCGAGAATCGTCGACCCGCCGAAAGGAAGAAGGATCTTCTCGGCCCCCATCCGTCGCGACCGGCCGGCCGCGGGTACGACCGCGCCGACTCTCACCGCTTCTTCCCGACGCCGTCGGCCCGGGAGGAAGCCGGGGGCGCTGCGAGCGATGGGCGCCCCGAAAGTGATCGCGCCCACCTCCGCGCGGCCTCGAGTTTCTCGATCGCCGCCTCGCGGGCCTCCCGGCGGAACCCGTCGGGAGGTGGCGCCGCCCGGAGCCGGCCGATCTCGTCCGACACCGTCTTCTCGTAGCCGCGCAGGACCTGGCGCCGCTCCGGCGGCGGAAGCACCTCGAGGAAGGCGACGCGGGCCAGGCCGTCGTCGCGGCCCCGGGGCGTCGGGGGAGACTCGAGGAGCCAGCGGCGGAGCTCCCGGCGCCCCTGCGCGGTCACCCGGTAGAGGTTCCGGTGGGGTCCGCGGCGGGGACCGAGGACCCGGAGGACGACCTGGCCCTCGCGCCGCAGCCGGGCGAGGGCCGGGTAGATCTGGGAGATTTCGGCCTTCCACACCGGCTCGAGCTCCTGCTCGATCACCCGCGCGAGGTCGTATCCGGTGCGGGGATGCTCCGCGAGAATGCCGAGGAGGACGTGGGGAAGCGACATGAGAAAACTATATCTAAATTGATATAGTCGGCCCCGGGCCGAGGCTCAAAATCGTCCGCGGAAGGGGAAAGTCAAGGCAAAAAAAGGGGGGCCCGCAGGCCCCCACAGAAGTCTTGTGGGTTCTCGTAAATCGTTGAGTTACTTCTTCTTCTTGCCGCCCTTCTTCGCGGTCTTCTTG
>JBKPMI010000324.1:0-4442 GCA_046732075.1 Acidobacteriota bacterium
GCGTACAGGCGCTCGACGGTGGCCAGATCCGCGTCAAGAAGACCGGAGGAACCGGGCTGATGTGGGGACTGCTGGCAACAGTGTCCGACGACGGCCGGATTTCGGTCAGCCCGGGATTGAATCCTTAGTTCTTCTCAACAGGACCGCTCGTAAACCGGGTCTCCGTGAGAACTCGCCGGGTGACGGCGGCGGCCGGTCTCGTAGTCCTCTTCCCGGTCGCTAGTTCCTCCAGGTTGGCCGTGGTGGTGAGAGCCCGGTATCACCTCGTCAGCGACGTCAGCGGCGTTCACACAGATTTCCTGGAGACCCAGGCGGGAGCGCGTTTCTTCTTCTAGCTTCTAGCCCTTCTCCTTCTCGAGCGCCTTGCGCGCCTCGCCGAGCTCCTTCTTCCGCTCCCCGTCGACTTTCGGGTACTCCAGGCCCAGGCTCTCGAGCGCGTCGACGATGACCTGGGAAACGACCAGCCGGGTGAACCACTTCCGGTCGGCGGGCACGACGTACCAGGGCGCCCACCCGGTCGAGGTCGCCGAGATCGCGTCCTCGTACGCTTGCATGTAGTCCTTCCACAGACCGCGCTCGGAGACGTCGCCCATCGCGAACTTCCAGTTCTTCTCGGGAAGATCCAGCCTCTCCAGGAACCTCTTCCGCTGCTCCTCTTTCGAGACGTTCAGGAAGAACTTCAGGACCCGCGTGCCGTTGCGGGCGAGGTGGCGCTCGAAGTCGTTGATGCTCTCGTAGCGCTCCTTCCAGATGTCCTTCCGGACCAGACCCGGCGGCAGATGCTGGCCGGCCAGGATGTTCGCGTGGACGCGAACGACGAGAACCTCCTCGTAGTGGGACCGGTTGAAGATGCCGATCCGGCCGCGCTCGGGCAGCTCCCGGGCGCAGCGCCAGAGGAAGTCGTGGTCGAGCTCCAGCGAAGAGGGCGTCTTGAACGCAACGACCTGGCAACCCTGCGGGTTGATGCCCGACATGACGTGCTTGATCGTGCTGTCCTTGCCGGCGGCGTCCATCGCCTGGATGACGACGAGCAGCGACCAGCGGTCCTGCGCGTAGAGGCGGCTCTGCAGATCCGCGAGCTTCTCGACGCCTTCCGCCAGGAGCGCGTTCGCCTTCTTCTTCGAGATGTCGAGGCCGCCGTCGTCGGCCGGGTCGCAGCTCGCGATCCGGAACTTCTTCCCGGGCCGGACTCGATACGACTCCGCGATGCGGGCCAGACCTTTTGCCACGGTTGTCATCCTATCGGCTCATCCGTTCCCGATGATTTGGGCCAAATCTTCACACCGATTTTCCGCCCCGATTCGTTGGCGCGCGCGGCTCCCGGCGATAGGCTCGGTTCCTGGTCTTTACGTCAGTGTCTGGCCCTTACTTCAGGAGGTTTCGATGACCGAAGTTCAGAAGCACCAACCGGGGATGTTTTGCTGGGTAGAGCTCGCGGCGAAGGACGGACCGGCGGCGAAGAAGTTCTACAAGTCGCTGTTCGACTGGGGCGTCGACGACATTCCAAACGATGCCGGCGTCTACTCGATGGTCCAGAAGAAGGGAAAGAACGCCGGCGGCCTGTACGAGCAGGGGCCGCAGGAACAGGGCATCCCGCCGCACTGGAACTCCTACATCTGCGTGGACAACGCGGACGAGACCGCCGAAAAGGCGAAGAAGCTCGGCGGCAACGTGATCCTCGGGCCGTTCGACGTCATGGAGCACGGCCGCATGGCGGTGATCCTGGACCCCGCCGGCGCGGCGTTTTCACTGTGGCAGCCGAAGGACCACCCGGGCGCCGCGGTCGTCAATGAGCCCAGCTCCTTCTGCTGGAACGAGCTCTACACGACCGACGTGAAGAAGGTCGGGGACTTCTACGCGAACCTGTTCGGCTGGAGCCGCGAGCCCATGCCGACGCCCATGGGTGAGTACACGGTCTTCAAGAAGGGGGACGCCCAGGCCGCGGGCATGATGCAGATCACGAAGGAGATGACGGGAATGCCACCGCACTGGATGGTCTACTTCGCGGTGGACGATTCCGACCGCACCGTCGAGAAGGCGAAGGGGATGGGCGCGCTGGTCATGGTCCCGCCCACCGACATCCCGAACATCGGTCGGTTCGCGATCCTGAACGATCCGCAGGGCGCGGACTTTGCGGTCATCCGGCTGCAGATGCCGCCGCAGAGCTGATCCCGGCGGAGTCGAGAAGAGTTTCGCGGGGGGCGGTTCGCCGCCCCCTTTTTGCTGAGAAGAGTTTTCGAAAGAGGGTAGAGCGATGGCGGAGCGGACGAAACACGAGCCCGGAACTTTCAGCTGGGTCGAGCTCGCGACCCGGGACGGCGCGGCCGCGAAGAGGTTCTACACGTCGCTCTTCGGCTGGGGAGTCGACGAGATGCCCGTGGGCGACGGCACCACGTACACGATGTTGACGAAGAACGGGAAGCGGGTGGGCGCGCTCTACCAGATGTCGGCGCAGCAGAAGGGCGTGCCGCCGCACTGGAACTCGTACGTCACGGTCGCGAGCGCCGACGACTCCGCGGCGCAGGCGAAGAAGCTCGGCGGAAACGTGATGCTGGAGCCCTTCGACGTCCTGGACGCCGGCCGGATGGCGGTCGTCGCCGATCCGACCGGCGCAGTGTTCTCGCTGTGGCAGCCGAAACGCCACATCGGGGCGGACCTCGTCAACGAGCCCGGGGCCTTCTGCTGGAACGAGCTCTACACGACCGACCCGAACAAGGCTGCCGACTTCTACATGGGACTCTTCGGCTGGACGAAGGACGCCCGCCACATGGACTACGGCGAGTACGTCATCTTCAACCAGGGCGGCCGGCAGATGTGCGGAATGATGCAGATTCCGAAGGAGTGGGGGCCCGTGCCGCCGCACTGGCTGGTCTACTTCGCGGTGGACGACTGCGATGCCTCAGTCGCGAAGGCCACGAGCCTCGGCGCGAAGGCGATGATGCCGCCGATGGACATCGACAACGTGGGCCGCTTCGCGATGCTGACCGACCCGGAGGGGGCGGGCTTCGCGGTGATCAAGTTGAACGCGCCGGCGGCCTAAGAAAAGGAAAATGCAACCGGGCGGTTGCATTTTTCAGACCTTGAGGAAGATCCGCCTCCGGTAGAGAAGGCCGCAGATCGCGATCCAGACCGCGAGGAAGGTCAGCGCGAAGAGGAGCGATCCGAGCCGCGGATCCGCGAAGCGGTCGAAGACCGTCCGGTAGATCGTGGCGTAGAGCGAGCGGGGCTTTCCGTCCGGGCCGGGCAGCTTGATGCCCAGGGAAACGATCGTGACGAGCGTCGAAAGGACGAAGGCCGCGATCGGGTTCCTTCCCAGCCACTCGAAGGGCCGGGCCCAGACGGGACGGTCGGTCCCGTCGAAGAGCCCGCGGCACAGCGCGAGGAAGAGCGCGGCCAGCCCCGACATGAACACCGCGTACGACGACGTCCAGAGATTCTTGTTGATCGGGAAGGACAGGCTCCAGAGCAACCCCACGCCCACGGCGAGCCAGCCGCCGATGACGAGGCCCAGTTGCTTCTGCCGAACGGTTTCGGTGCGAAGCCACTCGCCCGCGATCGCGCCCAGAAGCGCGGTGGCGATTGCCGGGATGGTGGAGAGCGGGCCCTCCGGATCCCAGCCCGGCTTCCACGTGTGCTCGCCGAGGACCGCCCGGTCCACCCAGGCGGCGAGATTTCCCTCGAGGTCGAGACGTCCCGCTCCGAACCCGGGAACCGGGACGAAGCGCATCAGCGCCCAGTAACCGACGAGGAGGAGGACCACCGTCGCGAGCACGCCCCGCCGCCCGAAGGCCAGGAAGATGGCGGCTGCGAAGATGTAGACGACGCCGATGCGCTGGAGGACGCCCGGAATCCGCAGGTGCGCGCGGTGGAAGACGAACAACGACAAGACGTTCAGGGCGAGCCCGAGGCCGAAGATGATCGCGCCCCTCCGGAGCGCGTGAAGGAAGAGTTCGCGCCGGGATGCACCGCGCGCGCGGCGGCGCGCGAAGGAAACGGCCATCGAGACGCCGACGATGAACAGGAAGAACGGGAAGATCGTGTCGGTCGCGGTCCACCCGTGCCACTCGGCGTGGAGGAGCGGGGGATAGACGTGCGTCCAGGTGCCCGGCGTGTTGACGACGATCATTCCCGCGATCGTCAGCCCGCGGAAGACGTCGAGGGCGAACAGGCGGGAGCCGGACTCCTTCGCTTTCGGGGCCTCGCGCGTCGCCAGAGCCGGCGCCTCAGCCGTTCAAGATCCCGAGCTCCGTCGGCCGCACGGAGAGGCTCGCGAGGCCCTTGTCCCGAACGCCGTAGTCGTCCTCGATGCGGACGCCGAATTTTCCGGGCATGTAGATGCCGGGCTCGATCGTCACCGTGTTCCCCACGACGAGCGGCTTCCGGTTTCCCTTGACCAGATAGGGCTGCTCGTGCCCGTCCATCCCCAGACCGTGCCCCAGGCG